>JAFGNY010000107.1 GCA_016926765.1 Bacteroidales bacterium
CCTACTGCCTACTGCCTACTGCCTACTGCCCACTGCCAACTGATATCACACATCTGGAATCCGGCATATGGCATCTGGCATCAATTAATAACAAAAGTGAATCCTATGTATTCCTGGGGTCATAACCGGCGTTTTAATTCCTATACGGAGTATATCCGGAAAACCTTTGGCGGGCGGGTCCAAAAGGTAGTTGTGGATGCCGGGTTTACCTGTCCCAACCGCGATGGAACCAAGGGGACGGGTGGATGTACCTACTGCAATAACGACGCGTTCAATCCTTCCTATTGCAATCCGATTGAGCCGATACACAACCAGATCGAAAAAGGAATTGATTTTCACTCTATTCGTTACCGCAGGGCTACCCGGTTCCTGGTTTATTTTCAGCCGTACAGTAATACATATGCTCCATTATCGCTATTACAAGAGTTGTACGAAGAGGCGTTGGCATATCCTCACGTTGAGGGCCTTGTGATCGGGACCCGGCCGGATTGTGTTGATGAGGAGAAACTCCAATACCTTGCTCAGCTGTCGAAGAACTATTTTATTCAGGTGGAGTATGGGGTGGAGTCATGTTACAACACCTCTTTACAGCGTATCAACAGAGGACATGATTTTGAAACAAGCAAGAACGTCATCCAGCGTACACATGACCTGGGAGTCCGTACCGGAGCTCATTTCATCTTCGGTTTGCCAGGGGAGGATCCGGATGCGATGCTGGCTGAAGCGGAGATCATTTCTCAACTAGCGGTTGACACGGTAAAATTTCATCAGCTTCAGTTAGTGAAAGGGACAAAAATAGTGGAGGATTACATGGAAGAGCCATCGGCATTTCATCAATTCAGCCTGCAAGAATACATCGACTTTATCATACGGTTTCTGGAACGACTTTCCCCAGATATTGTAGTGGAACGCTTTGCCGGAGAGGTTCCTCCCCAACTCCTCCATCACCTGAGCTGGGACCTGATTCGATACGATGAAGTCCTGAAGCGGATTGAGAAAGAGCTACAGGCCAGAGATACTTTTCAAGGGAAAAGGTATGAGGGTGTGAGGGTGTGAGGGTGTGAAAGTGTGGAAAAAGAGGACTTCCCATTGCCCACTGCCAACCAGCATCTAGAATTTAGAATCCAGCAATTTGTGAATGATCGTTTCTACCGTAATTCCTTCGGCTTCGGCTTTGTAATTGCGAACGATACGGTGACGGAGGACTGCCGTGGCAATTGCTTTCACATCCTCTATATCAGGTGAATATTTTCCATTGAGGATGGCGTGACACTTTGCACCGATGATCAGGTACTGGGAGGCCCGGGGACCGGCTCCCCAGGTAAGGTATTCATTGGTCGAGTCAGTTGCTTGAGCGGTTCGGGGGCGTGTTTTGGTCACCAGGGAAACCGCATAGTGATACACATTTTCGGGAACCGGGATCTTTCTGACCAGGTTCTGGAAAAAGAGGATCTCTTCGGCAGACAGGACGACCCCGGGTGTAACAGTTTTTTCTGTTGTCGTGTTGTGGACAATCTGAATTTCCTCTTCAAAGGAGGGATAGTCAAGCCAGATATTGAACATAAAGCGGTCGAGCTGAGCTTCCGGCAGCGGATAGGTTCCTTCCTGTTCAATTGGATTCTGTGTTGCCAGAACGAAGAAAGGTTCCTCCAGATGGTAGGATGTTCCGGCAACTGTAACAGCTTTCTCCTGCATAGCTTCCAGAAGGGCCGACTGAGTCTTTGGAGGAGTCCGGTTGATTTCATCCGCCAGGATGATGTTGGCAAAAACCGGCCCTTTGATAAACCGGAAATGGCGTGTTTCATCCAGAATCTCTGTGCCAATGATATCGGAGGGCATCAGGTCGGGTGTGAACTGTATCCGACTATAAGAAAGCCCAAGTAACTTAGATAACGTATTAACCATCAGTGTTTTTGCCAATCCAGGAACCCCCACAAGCAAACAGTGGCCTTTGCAGAATATTGTGATCAGCAGGTTTTTAATCACAGCATCCTGTCCGACAATGACTTTCGCCATTTCCTGTTTCAGTGAGGAATATTTTCCAACCAGGGCATCAATAGCATCCACATCCGATAAATAGTTCATAACACGAATTTCTTCAAATTTCAGGAGATTTAGTTAGTCCATTTCCTGTCAAACGTACAATCATTATAGGGGGGCATAATTTCGATATAGGTCTCATCGGCCTTTTTATCAATCCATCTCTGAATGACTTCAATTTTCTTTTTATCCAAAGCCCATTGCTGGATCCGTGCATAGTCACCTTCCAGGTTCGCATAATGCGGGGTTGTCCGCGACTTCAGATAATAGATCCGGTATTGATTTCTACCTCTCTCCTCCCATTTTACAGGAGTTGATATTTCCCCTTCTTTTAATTTATCGATGATGAAAAAGATCTTTGGATCCACTTCGCTGATTTCGAATTTTGAATTTCCGCTGGAAGGATTGAGCAATATTCCACCGTTGTTTTTGTTCGGATCATCCGAATAGGTTATCACGGCTGTTTCAAATGTGATTTTCTTGGTTTGGATCAGTGTTGCAATGCTGTCGAGGAAGATTCTTGCATGATTTAACTCTATCGGTGAGACTTTAGGCTGGATCAGAATATGACGTGCATTGACAAAGTCCCCTCTTCTTTCGATCATCTGGATCAGGTGAAATCCATCTTCAGTTTCCACGATATCTGAGACCTCTCCGGGCTTCAATTTGAATGCAGCTGCTTCAAACTGCGGACGCATGTCACCGCGTTGGAACATGCCGAGTTCACCTCCCTGTTTTGCGGAACCGGGGTCCTCGGAATAGAGAATGGCCAATGTGGCAAAATCATCTCCTTTGGTGATCCGTTCTTTTAATCCGGCTAATTGTTCCCGTGCGATGTTTCTCTCAACCTCCGTGATAGCTGGTTGCTTGGTGATGATACCTATTTCAACTTCCGCATTAACCTCAGGAATACTATCTTTTGGGATTCTCCGAAAATAGGTTTTCACCTCGGCCGGAGTCACGGTCACTTTCTCGGTAATTTTATTCTGCTCCTGTTCCACCATCATCTGTTCTGCAATCAGGTCATGCATCTCAGCTTTAATCTCAAGTAAACTTTTATGGTAATATTCTTCCAATCGTTCCGGAGATCCAGCCTGCGCTATGAAGTAACGCATCCGCCGGTCCATTTCGCTCTCCACCTGGGTATCAGTTACGGTAAGACTGTCAACCTCGGACTGATGATAAAGAAGCTTCATGAAGAGCATATTCTCGAAGATCTGACATTTTACCCGTTGAGGGCTACCGGTAATATTTCCCTGCGCCCTGTATTGGAGATATTGTGTCTCAACATCGGATTTTAAGATCATATGCCCCCCGACAATCGCCACGATACCATCAATTATGGTATCCTGTGCCATGGCACTGAATTGGAACAGTGAAAAAAACAAAATAAGTAAGACGGAACAGGATCGTTTCATGAGGATTACCATTATAACATGTTTAATACGTTTCAATCGTATTTTTCTTCAGTGCATCGTTGTAGACATCCTCTCTCATCTTGTTGATCAGAGCCAGTTTCCGTTTGTTGAGGAGGATACTTTTTATCCGTTGCTTTTCAAACTGCAGAGGAGAGGTGCTCTCTTTGATTTTAAAATCCAAAATCCTGATCAGGTAGAGATAAAGAGAGTCCTGCATCTCGAAATTCCTTCTGAACCGAAGAAACTCCTCCTGATTGTATGTCTTGATTGGAATCTCCTTTAATACATCATCGAAAATAAGCCATGTCTGATCATCAAGATAATAGTGTGTGAAATCTTTATCGCATAAATCAGCCAGCTTTTCTTTATCGCCAGGATCATCTGAGTAAAAATAGCGTCTGATCATCCTGGATTGTTTTGAATTGGCAGGAATCTTGACATAGGACAATCTGACAATATTGTTTTTTAATAAAAAATTAGGTTGATTTTCCTGATAGTACGATTCAATCTCCTCATCTGATACGATCGTATCAAGACGCTGGGTGACCAGCATATTTTCGTAGGCATAGACGACAAGAGAGTTCCTGTAATCCTCCAGTTCTTTGGAAAAATCAAGTTGGTCTGCCGTCAGGTTCTTTTCAGCCTGGTGGATCAGGATTTTCTTTTTGATCCAACTATCGATATAATTCCGTGTCAGATTCATACTATCGGTAGCAGAGGTCCCGGGGGTAACCATTCCCAAAAGGTCGGATTCGTAAAGGTAATCATCATCGACCCGGGCCAATTGTCTGTCGTTCTCTTTATGCAGGTAAGAGCAAGATGCAAGTGCAACAAGAAGGATGAATAGACTGTATTTCAATGATTATTTTATTTTTGCGAGGACCTCCGGATGAACAACTACCTGATATTTCGCTTTCAGATCTTTGATCCATTGTGTTTCCAGGAAGTTCTGGTAGTCGGCAGTGATTAGTCCACGGGCTTCATTCAACTCTTTTGGTTCAGGTTGCAATACTTCCCTGATGGTGACAAAGACAAGTCCGTTTTCGGTGCTAATATTCTCGGAAGTACCTGTTTTCCATGAAATTTTCGATAAAACAGGATAATCCTTCTTCGAAAATTTACCACTCTGGATGGTCAAGAAAGTGAGTGTATCGTGATTGATCTCCTTTAAAATATCCTCATCGGGTAATCCTGTTGAGAGATACTTTCTGGTTGTAGCAGCTACATCAGGATTTTTGGCGGTATAGATCGTGGCGTCAATTCTTGGGCCCCACATATAGTCTGCTTTATGGTTCACATAAAATTCCTTTAGCCCCGTAGTGTCTTTTACTGCCTTTGACCATACATTTTTATCAGTCAGGTCAAACAGGAGTATTCCATCCCGGTATTCGTTCATCAGAGCTTTGAACTCAGGGTATTTCTGCTCGAGATTCTGATTTTCAACCATCAACAGCTTCTCTTCGAGGAAATTATGATATTGTTTATCCACATAGACCCTGATATTCTTTTGTTCTCCTTTTTTCTGTTTTGCATCGAGGTAGTCAGTAAACTCCTGTTGAGAAATTACCAGGTCTCCAATTTTGAACAGCGGTTTTTTCATTCCTGCAGCCATGGATGCGTTCCATTTACCCAGGAAAATACTGTCGTTGACCACAATATAAAACTCTTCTTTCGCAGGTTGGTATTCTTTCATTCCATATTCATCAATGATTCTCCGGATGACCACCTCTTTGGCTAATTGAGATCTGCTGTCTTTGAGCACTTTCTGTTTCAATTCCGATTTGGCCTCATTGAAGGGCAATACCCTTTCACGCTCTTCCAGTTTGATAATATGCCAGCCGTATGTAGTAAGAATGGGTTTGGAAAAATCATCCTTTTTTTCCAGTTTGTAAATGGCCTCGATGAATTCGGGAACCATTCTGTTTACTCCAAATTTTGGAAGTACCCCGCCATGGGAAGCCGATCCTTTATCATCGGAATAGAGTCTTACAAGTGAATCCCATTTGGCGCCACTCTTCAGCAACGTAAAGATGCTGTCGATTTTCTGGTGTATCCGGAGTGAATCTTCTGCCGTTGCATCTTTTGGGATGGCTTTGTAGAGATGGGCTACAGTTACTTTCCCCATCGCCGGCTGTTTTTTTGTCACCTTGATCAGGTGGTATCCGTAATCGCTCCTGGCGATGGGAGAGATCTGGTTTTCCACTGTTTTATAGGCAGCGGATTCAAAAGGATAGACCATGTCAAACACTGTAAAATATCCCAGGTCGCCTTTGTTTCCTTTGATAAAAGGATGTTGTGCATTGGCTTCCCTGTCGCGGGCAGAGGGATCTTCAGAAAGTTCAAATGCCAGCGTTTCGAATTGTTCCCCCTGAAGGAGCCGCTCACGGATCTTCGAAATTTTCTCCCATGCTACCAGCGTATCTTCGGGGAGTGCATCAGGGGAGACCCTGATAAAAATGTGGCTTGCCCTTACATCCTTTTTTGAACGTTCAAAGGCCTCTTCGACAAGTGTATCTATTGTTGCTTCATCAACGAAATAGGGTTTGGCAAGTTGTTCGCGGTAACCGGCCAACTCTGTTGTAAAGGAAGGAACCGTATCCAATCCCAAATCCTCAGCTTCCCTGACTTTCAATTTGAAATTGATAAAAAGATTGAGGTATTCGTCAAGCGCTTCCTTATTATCCGATTGATTGGCCATATTGTTTTTCTGGTAGATAGCCATAAATTCCCCGACTGTCACATTTTTTCCTGCAATCGTCATCAACACTTCATCGGAATTAACCTGGGCCCAGCTTTCGCAAGAGAGACCAAGGAACATTAAAAGAAAAAGAATTCGGAATGTCATACGTTTCATCATTTCTATGAATTTTAATTTAGAACTTAAATAACGATTTTTCTATGGAAAAATTTTACCTGCTATAATTGGGTGCTTCACTGATGATTTTCACATCGTGGGGGTGGCTTTCGATGACCCCTGCTGAAGTTATTTTAATAAACTTTGCCTGTTGAAGCTCCTTAATGGTACTGGAGCCTGTATACCCCATTCCTGAACGTAATCCTCCTACCATCTGGTAGATGACTTCCGACAGTGAACCCTTAAACGGCACTCTGCCAACAATTCCTTCGGGGACAAGTTTTTTAATATCGTCTTCAACATCCTGGAAGTACCGGTCTTTAGATCCCTGTTGCATGGCTTCAATGGAGCCCATTCCCCGGTATGTCTTGAATTTCCGGCCTTCAAAGATCGTGGTTCCTCCGGGTGATTCTTCCACTCCGGCAAAAAGGGAGCCAGCCATGATGGAATGTGCTCCTGCTGCAACAGCTTTAACGATATCACCTGTATAGCGGATCCCTCCATCTGCGATCACGGGAATTCCGGTGCCTTCAATCGCTTTCGCTACCATATTGATGGCAGAAAGCTGAGGGATACCGATTCCGGCGATAATACGGGTAGTACAGATTGAACCAGGGCCTATGCCCACTTTCACTCCATCGATATCAAGTTTTGCCAGATCTTTGGCCGCTTCGGCAGTCCCGATATTCCCCACGATCAAATCGATCTCTGGGAAGGCTTTCCGCACCCGTTTTGCCATTTCCATCACCCCTTTTGAATGGCCGTGTGCTGTATCAACCACAATCGCATCGACGCCCTCCCTCACCAGAGCTTCAACCCGGTCGAGCGTATCGCCGGTAATCCCCACAGCAGCAGCTACCCTTAACCGGCCCAGACTGTCTTTGCAGGCATTGGGTCGTGCCTTGACTTTGATAATATCCTTGTAGGTTATCAATCCCACTAACTTGTTGTTTTTATCCACAACAGGCAGCTTCTCAATTTTATGCAGCTGAAGAATCGCTTCCGCTTTTTCAAAATCGGTAAATTCTGAGATCGTAATCACTTCGTGCGTCATCACTTCTCTGACAGGCCGTGCATGATCCCGTTCGAATCTCAAATCGCGATTTGTTACGATACCTACCAGCTCTTTTTTTTCATTGATGACAGGAATCCCCCCTATGCTGTGTTCTTTCATCATAGCGAGGGCGTCACCAACCAGGGCGTTTTCGGAAAGCGTAACAGGATCCAGAATCATCCCATTTTCGGCACGTTTCACTTTGCGGACCTGTAACGCCTGAGCTGCGATGGACATGTTCTTGTGCAGTACACCTATCCCACCTTCCTGTGCCATCGCAATTGCCATGGTTGCTTCAGTCACTGTATCCATGGCTGCAGATACAATCGGGATGTTGATGGAAATGCGACGTGAGAAAAGAGATGTTATGTCGACATCCCTGGGTAATACGGAAGAGTATGCGGGAACAAGAAGAACGTCGTCATAGGTCAGTCCTTCTCCCTGAAACTTATTTGGATCCAATAACATAATGATCTCCTTTTAAGCATGCAAATTTATGAAATTCTTGCTTCCGGTGAGATTTTCATTATCTTTATCTCTTCAATCATGTGGAATTAAACCTGACGTCATGAAAACAAACATTTACCTGTCGCTCTTATTGGGATTCTTCGTTTGCACTACTTTTGCCCAATATCCAAAAGCAGTCCTCGAACCTAATGCATCAGCCAAAAAGGATGTAACCATCCACCCGAAAAAATCAACCATCCAATCAACACTCCGTTCCGGAGAGATCCTTGCCGGTCAACTGCCTGCAGATTGGCACACCCGTCTGATCTCTTTCGATAAAAAACATACCTTGCCTCCTGCGGTCATGGCAGAAAAACAACGCAGGACACAGGAGAAATTATCCAGGATTCATCAGGACTTCCCGGATGAGAATCTTCTGAAGGAGGTTACGGACCAGCCTACAATTGGTGCAAGTTTTGAAGGCAACTATTTTGACCAGACGACCCCGCCCGACAATTCAATGGCCATCTCCAACGGAGGGTATATCGTAAGTGTCACAAACTCCCATGTTGAATACTTTAATACAAGTGGGTCAAGATTATTCACCTCTTCATTTGATGATTTCTTTGGGGATCCATCCTTTACCGCCCTGCTTTATGATCCTTCTGTGATTTATGATTCACAAGCCGACAGGTTCTTCATGGTGGTACTTCACGGCTCCAATTCAGCTATTTCAAAAGTAATCGTCTGCTTTTCCAAAAGCAATAATCCGCAGGATGGGTGGTGGTATTACAAACTGACCGGAGATCCGCTGGGCGCCAACAACTGGTTTGACTACCCTAAAATCGGGTTTTCAACCAATGAAGTCTATGTAACAGGCAATCTTTTCACCAATAACGATCAGTTTTCTCAGTCTGTTATTTACCAGATAACAAAATCCGGAGGTTATGCCGGGAACAACCTGAACTGGCAATACTGGTATAATATCTCCGAAACTCCATTCACCATTGTACCGGCCTCTTTCGGACAGCAAGGAGCCTATGGTCCGGGCATTTATCTGGTGAGCAATTTTGCATCTACAGGTACATCAGATAAAATACGGCTCTTTGACCTGACTAATGATATCTCCGGAAATCCTCAACTTGACGTATACAATATCGATGCGAACTTCAGTCTGGCCGGTGATGCTCCCCAGCTTGGAACAAACATTATCCTTGACAACGGAGATAACAGGATTATCAGCGCGTTTTACCTGAATGGAATTTTGCATTTTGTCTTTCATTCCGAATATGCGAATAATTACAATGGGTTGAACTATAACAGGCTGACGGTAAGTAACCTGTCAAACTGGAACTCGAAGTTTGGGTTAGATGGATACGATTATTCTTATCCCTCTGTTGCCTCTTTCGGTACATCAGAGAACGACAAGTCGGTAATGATCTGTTTTCTTCGTGTCAGCGAAACCATCTTTCCGCAGGTGCGGGTCGTCTATGTGAACAATGCAGGGGAATGGTCTTCTTCAACCCTTGTGAAGGAGGGTTCAACCTATGTGGACGTTTACGCGAGTGATGGCGTTGCGCGCTGGGGTGATTACTCAGGTATCTCGAGGAAGCACAATGCTTCTCCTCCGAATGTATGGCTAAGTGGGGGATTTGGGGCATTCCGTTTGAATGAACATGCCTTCGATACCTGGATCGCACAAATCACCGGAGTCGCTATCGGGATTGAAGAACAAGCGATCGCACCCCCTGTTCGGATCTATCCCAATCCGGTCTATGATCTGATGAACGTAGAGTTTACCCTTGACGGACGGTCTCCGATCGAGATCTCTGTCATTGATCAGCAGGGGAAAATGGTCAAGATGCTGCTTCAGGATACCGCTCCTGGAGGCAGAAATTGCTTCTCATTCAACAAAGGAGCTCTTGCCAGAGGGATCTATTTCTTAAAAGTCTCTTCTTCAAACAACACCATTCGCTATGAGAAATTTATTGTTCAATAGTCTGTTAATTCCTGTGATCCTGTTGATCGCCGCCTGTTCCTACAGTAGTCAGAACAACACGGAAACCGTATCTGAAGACTCTGTTGCAGCTCAGGTTCCGGATACAACCCTCAGTCAAAAAACCGATTCGGTCATACCTGTTACGATTAAACCAACACCCGTTCAGGCAGAGGTATCAGGAGGGGATACGGTATCAGCACAATCAACCCGGACAGAATCAACAGAACCAGGGACCACCTCAAAGCATCCGGGAGCAATCAGTAATCCGGGTGCAAACCAAAGCCAGACCGACAGTATTAAGAAGATCAAAACCAAAGGGAAGAAGAAGAACTGAAAGGTTACTTTTCGTGAACCAGCCACTCCTGTGGAACAAGTTGCTCAGGAAGATCGGGGCTTTGGATAAAGACGTTGAGTACATCACTTCCCGTCTTCTCAAAAAACAGGACCCTGATAGGATGAAATCCGGCGGTCAGGCCAATGGAACCCTCTTTTCGCCGTAGTCCGTGTAAGCCATCATTATCCACCACGAGTTTGCTTCCGATATAGAGCTGGCTGCCGTCATCGGATTCGGTGGAAAATGTGTAAATGCTCCGCTTCGGGATCAGGATATACCCTTTGTATGAAAATCCAAAATGTTCTTTGTCCGATCTTGGATCAAAGCTGAAGGAAGGTAAAATACCTGTCCTGACAGGTGTCAGTCTGGCAAAATCAGGGAGTGAGTCCCAATCTCCCTCATAATACTGGTATTCCACTCCGGGTTCCGGATTCCTAACATTTTTTGGAGCTAGGGGGGAGAGCATTTTAAATTTTCGCACGGCTGTTCCGCTGACAGGTTTCCCATCGCGGAAGCAACGCGCCTTGACCGTCACGTCACCCATCACTTCGAGAGGTTCAGAATAAAGAAAGGAGGTATCAACGGGGTCGTTTCCATCTCCGGTAAACCGGATCTCAACATTCGGACGGTTGGTGAGAAGTTCTATTTTCGTCCGGTCGACAAAAAAGTCGTTGAAGGCAACGATCTCAGGAGGGTTGGTGATATCAAGAGGCCCCTGCACTGTCAGTCTGACTACTGAGTTTATTTTATCAGGCGCCTTTGCCGGCAGCAGGATGGTTATCTTATCATCATGCTGACTGACTTCCAGAATTTTACCCGGTTTGGCCAGCAGTACCGCTTTCAACGGCTGGTTCATGCACCCCTCAACGAGCAGGCGTCCATTGTCGGGCCAGTGAAAAACATGCAGGTAAAGGATCACTGTGTCCTTGTTATCTTTCATCGTACAGCGACCCCAGGGGGTAGATACCAATGGACTGGCGACTGTTCCGTAGATGGATTCTCCGTTCACCGACATCCACCAGCCAATCTCCCGGAGCCGGGTAACAGCCTGCTTTGGTAACGTTCCCTGATCGGTAGGACCAAGATTTAAGAGATAGTTTCCTCCTTTGGAAGCGATATCTGTCAGCATCCTGATCAGCTCTTTTGCAGGTTTATACTCTGTATTTGCCTTGTTATAGCCCCAGTGATCATTCATGGTCATACAGGTTTCCCAGTCGGTACCGGGTAAACCTGTTGGTGGGATTTGCTGCTCGGGTGTACCGAAGTCACCACCAAAAGCCCCTTCCCTAATCATCCCTTCCATATCCAGTCGTCCGGCTCCTACCCTGTTGTTGATGATGATATCAGGTTGCAGGCTCTTCACATAGGTATAGATCTCCTTCCCGAAGTTCTCGCTCCAGGTTGCTTCCCACTCCCCATCGAACCACAGCACGCCGATCTCACCATATTGCGTCAGCAACTCTTTCAACTCAGCTTTCATATAGGAAACATACCGGTTAAAATCGGCAGAGTCGGTACTTCTGTCCGTTTCCCATTCGCGGCGCGGTAAATAATCCGGATGATGCCAGTCCATAATGGAGTAATAAAAACAAAATTTCAACCCATATTTATGACAGGCGGCAGAGAGTTCTTTCATGACATCCCTGCCATAAGGAGTATTCATGATGTTGAACTCGGTTTGTTCTGTATTGAACATACAAAAACCATCATGGTGCTTCGAGGTGATCACGATATATTTCATCCCGGCATCCCGGGCTGTTTTCACCCAGGTATCGGCGTCAAACTTCACCGGATTGAACCGGCTCTGAAACTGGTCGTAGGTTTCAATCGGGATCCTGGCTGAATGGCGGATCCACTCTCCATAACCGGTTTTTCCATTCCATTCACCCGCCGGTATGGCATAGAGTCCCCAATGAATAAACATGCCGAAGCGTGCATCACGCCACCATTCCATTCGGGCATCGGACGGTTGCTCAAGAGTTGATTGAGCCTTGGTTGAAAAAAAGCAACCACTCATCAATAGCAATACAAGGAAGTTGACAACAAATTTCATGGAAGAAGGGTTTTAGAAATCGATGGCAGCAAAAATAGTAAAAACCACCGAGCGATCAGAACAGGTTATCGTCAGGAAAAGAGATCAAAATCCAGATGCTTTGTGCAGTCAGATAGGAAATTCAACTAACTCCACATCGGCGCCATCAATAATTCCATTACGTTCCAGGGAAGTAAAATGGTCATCGGGTGATAGAGCCCTGCCCGTTTTCGTCATTTTCCAGATATTTCCACCTGCCGGAGCATGATTCTGATGAGCCATTTGAATCATAACATGAATCGGTGAAAATCTCCTTAAATCCACCGGCATTGGATAGGCTATTCCAGTAGCCGCAATCCGAACATTAATCTGAGCCATTCTTCGTAAGTTTAATTTGGATGCATCTAAAGTACAAAAAAAATGGCAAAAAGTATCTATCTTTGATAGGAAATATTTTGTTTATGAAGCCTCTTGCATTTATCCATGGTGTTTGTTATCAACTGTTAATCATTTTTTTTCTGGCCGGATTCGTAACGGGTCAAAACAATGCATCACTTCCTACTCACTTTAGTATCTTTCAATGGCCAAAAGAATCGGGACTTCCAAGCATTATTCAATCCATGGCTCAAAGTCCGGATGGCTATTTATGGATGGGGTGTGATTATGGAATTGTTCGTTTCGATGGGTTCAGCTCTGTCTTATATGAACGCCATTCGGTTCCGCAGCTGATTCAGGATGATTGCCAGGCAATCTACCTGGCACATGACAGCACACTCTATTTTGGTTTGGTTGGCGGTTTAGTTGTTACATACAAGAACGGCAACTTCAACCAGGTGGGAGATACAGGAACATTCCGTGGAAACAGTATCACGAAAATCTGTGAAGACAGATCAGGTAATCTCTGGATAGGGACGGATGGCGGGGGGGTATTCAGTTATTCCGGGAATCATTTCAGGTCATTCACCCTGGACGATGGAATTCCTGGTAATGGCATTGATGCCCTCTGTGCAGGAAATTCGGGAGAGATCTGGATCGGGGCGGGGAAAGGATTATGCAGGATTTGGAACGGGAAAGTCGAACGATTTACTGAAAAAGATGGGTTTTTGATTCAGGGAGTGGCCGCCCTGTTTATGGATCAGGGAGGTACCCTTTGGATAGGTGGATTTGATGGAGGGTTCATGAAGTATCATCAGGGAATTTTTTCCTCGGTAGAAAATCCTCTCTTTCCGCTCTGTTCAGCATTTCGTCTGATCACAGAAGGACCGGATGGGCGTCTTTGGATCGGAACAGATTCAGAAGGGTTGATCATTTTCAATCCGGCGGATAACACTACGTTTACACTATCTACGGCCGATGGTCTTGCCGGGAATATGATCAAATGCCTGATTACCGATCAGGAAGGGGATCTCTTAGTTGGGATCGAGGGTGAAGGATTGAACCGGATCAGAAAAACCATGTTAAAAAACTATACAACCCTCGATGGGCTGTCGGACAATAATATCATGAGTTTGTACACAAGCCCTGAAGGCGATGTTTGGATCGGGGCTGCAGATGCCTCCATATTCCGTTACCGGGAAGGCCGTTTCTTTAACATGTCGGAAAAGTTCAACATTCAGGTCCCGCCTGTCTGGTCCATTTATGGCAGCCCCGGCAACACCATCTGGGCTGCAGGTTACGAAGGGTTGATCTCTTCCAATGGGCGGCAGCGTACCTTGTTTCCTGTAGGGCAGCAGTTACAGAATACACTTTTCCATACTGTTTACTCGAGTCGTGATGGGACAGTCTGGGCCGGTACCGATGCCGGGATTTATCTTATCAAAGAGGGCGAGATCAGTACACTCACCCGTGCCGATGGTCTCACGGATGGCAGGATCCTCTGCTTCATGGAAGATCACCGGGGAAGGATGTGGATCGGCACACAGGATGGGGGTATAAACATTTTGGAAGATGGAAAGATCAGAAGTATTACCACAAAGGATGGACTCTCTGATAACCTGATCCTCTGTTTTTTTGAATCCGGCAATGGCTCTGTGTGGATCGGCACCGGGCACGACGGGTTGAATTTCATAGCGAAAGATAGCGTGAAGGCTCATCCGGTAAATGAGTGCATCGGATACCCGAGATCGGTCACTTACATCACCGAAGACCAATATGGTATCCTTTGGATCGGAACCCATGACGGAATTATTTCCGTCAGTAGGAGTGATCTTGAAGAGTCTGTTTCAGGAAAGGGAGAAGACATTGAGGTACATCATTTCGGTCAACCTGAAGGAATGAGTGGAAACAGTTGTACGGAGGGTACTTTCCCCGGTGGTTGCTGGACTCCTGATAATAAACTATGGTTTGCAACACCGGAAGGGATTACTGAGGTTGATCCCACCCTGAACTCAATTCCTTCCTCCTTTCCGCCTCTTTTCATTCAGGATATCCTGGTAAACGGAAAGCCGGTGAAGAGTCACCAGCAATACAACCTTCCTCCGGGAGTTATTCAGATGGAGATCCAGTATTGCGCCCCGAGTTTTATCGCGCCTGACCGGCTGCAATTCCGTTACCAGCTTGAGGGGTACGATGATGATTGGGTTGATGCAGGCTCACGCAGATCTGCTTTCTTCACAAAAGTGCCCGCCGGTGATTACACTTTCCGTGTACAGGTATGCAATCATCAGGGACAATGGAGTGACCAGGAGACTTCTGCGCGCATTCACATTCGCTATTATTTTTATCAAACAACCTGGTTCCTGCTTCTTTGTATCCTGATCGGATTGTTCCTGGTCTATGCAGGTATCCGATATCGGATTCGTTATATCCGTGAGAAAGAGCTGGAAGTCCTTGTTGAACAACGTACCCATCAGCTGAAGGAACTGAACCGCGAGCTTGACCAGAGGGTTCTGGACAGAACAGCTGAACTGGCAGCAGCAAACCAGGAGCTCGAAGCATTCACCTACTCCGTATCGCACGACCTCAGGGCGCCGGTCAGGCGGATCGAGGGGCTGGTGGAAGCACTCAATGAAGAATACGCCTCACAGCTGGATAAGACTGGAAGAGATTTTTTGAACAAAGTAGCTGACTCGTCGACTGAGATGGGGCAGCTGATCGAAGAGTTCCTGAAACTGGCCAGGATCGCCCGCCAGGAGATCGACAAAACAGAACTTGACCTCAGCCAGATGGCAGTTGAGATCACCCAAGAACTGGCAGCGACCGACCCTGAAAGGAAAGTTACGCTAAAGATCCAGCCAAAAATGCATGCCAACGGTGACTCCAGGTTGATCAGAATTGCCTTGTTAAATCTTCTGAATAACGCCTGGAAGTACACGGGAAAAACGGATCAACCGGAGATCCTTTTCGGTTCCCTGAAAGAAGAGGGAGATACAGTATTTTTCGTTCAGGATAACGGGGTTGGCTTTGAAATGAACCACTACGACAAACTTTTCACGCCTTTTCTGCGACTCCACAGCGATGACCAATTTTCGGGGACAGGCATCGGACTTGCCACTGTAAAACGGATCATTCTAAAACATGGCGGTAAAATTTGGGCAAAATCAGAACCCGGAAATGGCAGTACGTTTTACTTCACCCTTTAAAATCACATCCTATGACAAACATCAAGTTATTATTGGTTGAAGACAACGATACGGATGCATTACTGGTGGTCAGGCAATTGAGAAAAGAGGGATTCAATGTCAGTCATCGCCAGGTAAAAACGCGGGATGAAATGGAGCGGGCATTTTCTGAAGAGAGCTGGGATATTGTCATCTCTGATTATTCCCTTCCCGGATTTGGAGGGCAGGACGCCCTGGAATTGTTCAAGTCCAAGAACCTGGATATCCCGTTCATCCTTGTCTCAGGAACCGTTGGTGAAGATATTGCCGTTACCATTATGAAGGGAGGTGCCAATGACTACCTGATGAAAACGCATCTGAACAGGCTGGGGCCTGCGGTAAAACGTGAACTGGAAGAGACTCAGCTTAAGCGTGATAAAAAGCGTATCGAGTCGGTACTCGATCAGACAGAGAAGAGGTTTCAGCGTTTGATTGAGGATCTGCGGGATGTTGTATTCCTCTCTTCCATTGATGGAAAAAAGATCTATATTATCAACCAGGCTTTTGAAGCAATCTACGGGAGGTCGCTGGCTGAACTGGAGCAAAATCCCCTGATCTGGTATGAAGCTATTCACAAGGATGATAAAGCCCTGATTGAAACGATGACAGAAGAATTGCGGATTACCGGCCAATATGCAGGCGAATATCGGATTGTAAGACCCGATGCCTCCGTTCACTGGGTTTATGATCGAAGGTGCTTTGTCTTTTCCGATGGAGAGGAGGAACCTTTGGTAGGGGGTGTAGTGATGGATGTGACGGAAAAAAAGCAGGCGGAGGAAGACCTGATCACAGCGAAAAAGACAGCGGAGGAGTCGAGCCGGTTGAAATCGGCCCTGCTTCAGAATATGAGTCATGAATTCAGAACCCCGATGAATGGGATTCTGGGGTTTTCTGAGTTTCTTTTTGAAGAGTTAGCCGATGAAGAGAGCCGGACCAAGGCCGAATATATTCTCTCATCGGGCAAAAGGCTTCAGCAAACACTGGAGTCTATCATGCTATATGCGCAGCTTGAATCCGGCATCCATCTGAAGCCTGTGACCATTAACCTGGGGGAGATCATCCGGAGAACGGGTGAGAAAATCCGAAAACAGGCTGAAGAGAAAGGACTTACCTTATCAATAGAGGCAGAAGATCCCTTGATTCTGGACTCTGATTCCATGCTGGTTGAGCGAGTCCTCAGAGAACTCATCGATAACTCCCTCAAATTCACTTGTCTCGGAGGAATTACAGTGACAGCAGGCTATACGGATGAACGTCGCCACTTAATCCAGGTACAGGTGAAAGATACCGGGATTGGAATACCTCAGGAGAAGCATGCCCTAATTTTTGAAGAGTTCAGGCAAGCGGAGGAGGGGTACAACCGTCCCTACGAAGGAAGCGGGCTGGGGTTATCCATCGTATCAAAAAGCATGAAGATACTCAATGGCGCGTTTTCATTAGAAAGTAACCAGGGCAGCGGATCCAAATTTACCATGACATTTCCTGTATCATGGCATCCGGGAGGAAATGAAGAACCGAAAAAAGCGCCCGAACCGCCCATCCCGCCGGTAACTGCACAAACAGCTAAGCGAACGCCTTCCATCCTCCTGGTTGAGGATAACGACGCTAACATTGAGCTGGTCAGACTCTTTACAAAGGGGCACTATGACCTGGATGTAGCCAAAGAGGGGGATTCAGCTCTTGAGATGGTTAAGAAGACCCAATATGATGGTATTCTGATGGATATCAACCTAGGACCAGGGATGGATGGGATTGATGCGATTACACTGATTCGCAGTATACCCTCTTATGTTTCGACTCCGATCATTGCTGTAACCGGGTATACTTTCAGGAATGAAAAAGAGTTCATTATCTCTCAGGGAGCCAGCCATTACCTGGAAAAACCATTTACCCGGCAGCAGCTCCTTGAAACACTCGCAAAAGGGCTGATGTGATATACGATTTATCTGATTAGCAGGATAGTTCCTTTGTTGGTTACCGTGTGCCGGTCGTTTTCCTGATAATAGACGGCCCAAACATAGACGCCACCGGGGCAATCCTCCCCTTTTAGTGTTCCATCCCATCCCTCTTCGATATCCCTTGTGGCGAAAATGGCCTCACCCCACCTGTTAAAAATCTGGAAATGAAATTCCGTAATGTTTTCGGGAGGGAGCCCTACCATTCTGAAGGTGTCGTTTAATCCATCCCCATTTGGTGTAAAAGCATTTGGAATATAGGGGATTACAAATACCGTCACACTATCCGTAAACTCTTCTCCGTCGCATAGGGTAGCATGAACGATATAGGTAGTAGTTTCTGTTGGTGTTACAACAACTGATTGTTGTGATGCGATTTGCTCAGCCCCCTGGTACCACCGGTAATTGATCTTTTCTCCCGGTGTGATCGGGTAGAGAGCGTAAGGGACCTGAGCGATCTGAAAACTGTCGATCGAAGTAGGAGTGTACCTCCATCCTTCAAAGCGGGCTGTCCAGGATGTGGCATTCCTGCCGGGGACGGCATAGCCGATAAACCCGGTTTCATTCTGAATCCCCTGGGTAGCTGCATTCCCGTGCCAGCCGGGACACGAAGGTTTGTTCATCAGGTGGTTCTCTATCGTGTTGGAGCCTTCGTTGAGAACAATCTGAAACGTCATCAGAGAATCATGGCACTCGTAAAATGGTGTCTGGCACCACATGACGACCAGTCTTCTGTTGGAATCCTGGCCAAGCGTCCTGTAAAAAATATATGGGCTGCCTGCCTGGATCGGATTGAGATCTTGGAGAGGCCCGAAGATTGCATTCTTCGCATAGAAATCGTTTGGATTTGGGATCGCAAAAATATCGTCGACACCCCTGGCATTTACATTCGGCGAGAAGCTGATCCAGCCGTTGGCTCCAATATAAAACTGGGAATAGATATTTCCGAAAAAAGAGAAGCTGAATCCAATAGGGAATGGCCCTTCCACGCCATCTTCGGAGGTAGTCACCCCCTCTCCTATCAGTCCGTATGTTGCCGTCAGAGTTACAGGGATTCCCAGATTGACTGTATCGTTTGGCCCTGCATCCAGTTGGGAAAACGCTGGAAGCGGGAGAATCAGGCCAAGGAGAAGAATGAAGGACGAGAGACAAAGGATGAGGGATGAGAAGATGATCGATTGTCGATTGCCGAATGCCGATGGTCGATGGGTCATATTCCGTTTTCCGGTTTGTACTGATCTGTTTCTATCTTCGCTCAAGTAATTCACAAAGTTGAAGAATTTCCGTCAAATATGCTAATTTTGTGCGTGCTTACCACCTTTCGGGGAAACGACACAACACACGATAAATTTCAACTTCAATGAAAAAAGATACTGCAATCTTCAACATTATCAA
>JAFGNY010000108.1 GCA_016926765.1 Bacteroidales bacterium
ATGATAGAGTTCTTGCGTGTAGGATCATCCATGTGACGCGCCCATTGCCCTATACAGGGCCCGCATGCATTGGCCATCACCACGCCTCTAATCTCGTTGAAGATATCCAGGAGCCCGTCGCGTTCGGCTGTGTACCTGATCTGCTCCGATCCGGGGGTGATCACATATTCCGATTTCACTTCCAGGTTCTTTTTTCCGGCTTGTTTAGCAACGGATGCAGCCCGTGTAAGGTCTTCGTAAGAGGAGTTGGTACAGGAACCGATCAGGCCGACATCCAGTTTTTCGGGATAGTCATTCTCTTTCAGGAAAGCGCCAAGTTCCGAAATGGGGTGCGCCATATCGGGCGAGAAGGGTCCGTTGACATAAGGTTCAAGGGTGGAGAGATCCATTTTGATATACTGGTCGTAGTAGGCTTCAGGATTCTTTGTCACTTCCGGGTCAGGACAAAGCAGGGGAGCGTGAGCGTCGGCCAGGGTCGCAATCTCCGGCCGGCCTGTTGCATCCAGGAACTCTTTCATCTTGGTGTCATAAGCGAAGAGGGAGCAGGTAGCCCCGATCTCGGCGCCCATGTTGCAGATAGTCCCTTTTCCGGTACATGACATACTGCGGGCGCCTTCCCCGAAGTACTCGACAATGAATCCTGTACCGCCTTTGACGGTCAGGATGCCGGCCAGTTTCAGGATCACATCCTTCGCACTGGTCCATCCATTCAGTCTGCCGGTGAGTTCAACACCCAGCACTCTGGGCATTTTCAATTCCAACGGCATCCCCGACATCACATCCACGGCATCTGCACCGCCTACTCCGATAGCGATCATCCCTAATCCCCCCGCATTGGGAGTATGGGAATCGGTACCAATCATCATCCCGCCCGGGAAAGCGTAGTTTTCGAAGATTACCTGGTGGATGATGCCGGCGCCAGGCTTCCAGAACCCGATGCCGTACTTCGCGGAAACCGTTTGCAGAAAGTCATAAACCTCCTTGTTGGTAACCAGCGCCTGAGGAAGGTCGTTGGAAACCCCCTCCTTGGCCTGGATCAGGTGATCGCAGTGGACGGTGGCCGGTACGGCGCTCGTTTTTCGTCCGGCGGTCATGAACTGCAGCAGCGCCATCTGGGCGGTAGCATCCTGCATGGCAACCCGGTCGGGCCGAAAGTTTACATAATCACTCCCCTTTTTGTAGGGCGATGCCGGTACCGGATCAAACAAATGACCATATAGGACCTTTTCTGTCAGTGTCAGGGAACGGCCCAATAAATTTCTTGCAGAATCCACACCGGAAGTAAGTTTCTGGTAGGTTTCGCGGATTAAATTCAAATCAATCATCATCTTCTTAAATGAATTATTTATTTGAGAACAAATTTATGAAGATAAATATAATAAATACTTTTGCACCGGAGAAAAAATGCAAGGGGAGAAAGATGTCAGAAAGTAACTCCAGACGATTCCCGTTGAAAAATACACGTAAGAATTTGTTTTATCCCGAAAAAGAGGCAATCGGGCTGCTGCAAGAGACCGAACTGGTGGTGGCTTCCGGAGATCTGCATCGGTTTTCACGGGAGGAATGGCTGGATTTTATCGATAACACACGACAAGCCGCCTTTCTTAAAGCCCTGGGATCCACGGAGATGAGGATTCGGTGGGCTGAACTGATCTTCAGGATCATCCAACAAACCCATTATTCCTTCAGGGATATGTTCCAACAACGGGTCGCAAAGCATCCCGATCGTGTGCTGTTTTGCGACCTGTCACATTCGGGGAAGGTGGAATGGACCTATTCCCAGATCTTTATGTACCTCCGTGAGATAGGCGCCCTCTTTTATAAACTGACTGAAATACCGCGGGTTGCCCTCTATACTGAAAATTGCCTGGAGGGAGCTGCTGTGGACCTTGCCTCTCTTTCATACGACATTTTCGTCACGCCGCTGAGTCCTTATTTCAGGGAGGAGACACTCCTTCCCATCTTCAACCGGTTACAGATCAACCTGGTCGTTACCGATACGGCCCCCAGGCTTTCACAACTGCAGTCCCTGGCAAAAAAGGTGGCTCTCCCCTTCAGGGTGTTCACGCTTCAGCCTGGGATTGGACAACCGCCGGAGGTATGGTACCTCCCGGAAGCCTGCAAAAATCTCACCCTCAAAGAGATCTCCGATCTTCTCGACAGGCGGGAGCCACTGCCTGTTAACACGGTGAATACCACGATGTTCACTTCGGGAAGCACCGGCGAGCCGAAAGGGGTCTCCTTTTCCAACTACAACCTGGTTTGCAAACGGTTTGCAAGGGCTGCCGCACTCCCAGAAGTAGGGGAGCAAACCTTTCTCAGCTACCTTCCCCTCTACCACACGTTTGGGCGATACCTGGAGATGATGGGCGCTATTTTCTGGAGCGGGACCTATATCTTTGCCGGGAACACCTCCCCCGAAACCCTCTTTTCCCTCTTTCCGAAAACCAGACCTACGGGGTTTATCTCCATACCACTGCGCTGGCAGGAGTTGTATGACCTCTGTCTGGAGAACACCGGCGCTCTGGAAGACCCCTTGCTTCAGGCAAAGGCGGTAAGAACGGTGGTGGGGGACCGGCTGCAGTGGGGACTTTCAGCAGCAGGGTATCTCGACCCCAGGGTGTTCCGTTATTTCAACCAACAGGGGATTCACCTTTGCAGCGGGTTCGGGATGACGGAAGCTACCGGGGGGATCACCATGACGGAACCAGGGAATTATAAAGACGGAACGGTCGGGCTCTCCTTGCCTGGTATCTATCCCCGCCTGACAGCCGAAGGGGAAATGGAGCTTCGCGGCCATTATGTCGCACGGTACCTCGATGATGCCGGGCCGGGAGATACAATCCCGTTTCCCTTATCCGACACCCTGGATAAGTGGCTTTCAACAGGGGATGTCTTCAAACGGACAAAAGACGGGCACTTCCAGATTGTCGACCGGGTTAAAGATATCTATAAAAACAACCGGGGTCAGACAATCGCCCCGCAGGTAATCGAAAAGAAATTCTTCAGGGTTCCGGGATTCCTATCCTGCTTCCTTGCCGGAGATCAGCGGCCCTATAATGTTTTGCTGATCGTCCCCGACAAGAAGGATCCTATCTTCCGGTCGCTGAAAGGGGAAAAGATCATAGAATATTACCACCAGGTGATCACTGCAGCAAATGCCGACGTGGCACCCTATGAACGGGTAGTCAACTTCACGGTCCTTGCCCGCGATTTCTCTGCAGCCAAAGGAGAACTGACACCCAAAGGATCGTTCAACCGGAAAACGATCGAACGCAATTTCAGGAAGAA
This sequence comes from Bacteroidales bacterium, assembly GCA_016926765.1. GTDB lineage: Bacteria > Bacteroidota > Bacteroidia > Bacteroidales > FEN-979 > QYOJ01. The sequence goes on from JAFGNY010000108.1 coordinate 3,292, forward strand.
AATCGAACAGCTTTACACCAGTAACTTTACGGCGATAGAGGCTCCCGGAGTGACGGTACAGATCCCTAAATGGCTTTACCGCGATCTGGGGATCCTGGACAGTGATATCCTTTTACAGAATGGGAAACTCATCAATAGCCAGAATAACACCCGGCTGACATTCAAGTGGATCAGAGAGGGACGTCTCCGCATCGGAGACCTCATCTATGCCATCGAAGAGAGGGTGATCGACCTGGGGATCTTCACCCGGCAACCTGCGTTATGGATCGGGAATGCCGAACTGGTCCGCTTTTTTCCTGTCAGGGAAGGATGGGATATCCCGGTGAAGAAGATCGCGGGAACCATCTGTATCGCCCGGTTTAACTGTCGTACAGAGAAATGTTATCCCGAACTGACCGGGGTAACTGATCTGCAATTGATCCGGATCAACAGGTTACTTTTTATAGCCATTTTTGGTGCGTTACCTCAGGCGTTAGAAGCAATTACTGAATTGGGGGAGCTCTTTCCTGCCCTGGAGCCAGGAGTATCGGATGTGGTCAGGCACCGGATGGAGGCACTTGGATATCATCCTGCCGAGGAGGTCAGAACGCTTGCATACAGGATCATCCTGCTGAAGGCTCCCCGGCCCGAGCAGATTCCCTACATGCCGGCGTTTATTGAATCGGGACGCTCTTTTCTCAATAATGAATCGATCTCCGAGATCGCCAACAGCAACTTCGGGAAACATCGTCTGGATGCATTGAAACAGCGGCTCTCCTATTACAGGAACCAATTGACCTGGCCGGCTGACCGAAAAAACAGAAAGCAGTTCGCCGATGTCCTCTCCCTGCTCTTCCGGTTTGCCATGAATCACCTGGAGTTTTACGGGCCTGTCAGAGCGGAACTTTCCCGTTGGGCCTTGCACCGACAGGATCCATGGTTGTCGAAAAGGGCCGGGGAACTCTTTATGCAACTGGCAGGCATCTTTGAACAGGAAATGGCAAGACTGGCAAAGTCCTTCCCCATGAGCTTCTGGAAATCGCATGTGACGTTTGAACATGGCATCTCTGAACCTGAAAAAGAACGGATTCTGAAATTGTTTCAAACGACTACTTTCCTGGAAGAGAGTATCCTGCTTACCTCAAACGGCCAGCAGTTTCATCCGGAAGATGTGCCTGAAAACGGGATCTGGGTTTTACGGATGCTGGCATTCAAGGGATTTCATCACTACCGGGTGAGTATCACTACAGGGAGTGAACACCACTTTGACCTCCACGCAGTATTAAGTGATAACCCCGGTTTCAAACCCGACCCCGACCTTTTCTACTGGCTGGCTTCCCTGGCAGGTCATCCTTTCGGCCCCACGGTGGCTCCTATCCTTGGAAGCAATAAACCTGGTCATGGGGCCCTGAGTACACAATATATCGGGGGACTGACCGCCTGGGAAAAGATCAGAACCCTTTCTGAGATCCATCAATCGGCCGGAAAGGTCCATGAGAATTCCTGGCGGAAACTATTCGTCAGGGCATTTACGGTATTTTTCAGAGCCTGGGAGTATAGCGGTTACCAGATCATTCCAGGAGCAATCTCTCCTGCCAATGTGGTGGTCCCTGAAATGGATTTCCGGGAAACTGCCGTCATCCTTTCCCTTACCGGGTGGTCGCCCTACAAAGGCCCTCTCTCCCTGGTAGAACCGATGATCAGGGATTTCTATCAAAAAACCGCCGCGCTTTATCCCTGGAGCCGGAAACAACTGGATATCAGGTGGATCTTCGATGCCTGTATAGAAGCGCTGGGGAAAGAAGAGACACAACGGTTTCTGGAAACGATGGCAGCAGAACTTACTCAACACGATATCCGCTGTGTCGACGGTTCAGGGTTCCTGCAGCATCTGAAAGATTATCTCCGTGAGGACTTTCCATCCCTTTACCTGCCACTTTCATTATCCTGCGCTGTTGAACAGTATCACGAATGGATCCGGATGAACCCACTAACCACCTCCCAGGCCAGGGAACAGACCATCAGGGAACTACTCGAGATCTACCGGTTGCTTCCTTATCCCGACGTGGTAAGGTTTGCGCTGTACCGGCAAACCTACTTTGCCGGTAAACCCGTGGAAATTACATCAGCCTTCGATACCCTGATCGTTCGCCTGCAGAATAACGCGAACCTGATGCCGGTTCAGCTGGTGGAACTTTCGGAGTTGCAGTCGGTGATCACCGATCCTGAAGAAAAGCAACTCTTCAGCCGTATCGTATTTCCCCGGTTGCAACCAAAACAACGTGTGGATTTCCTGAAGCGGAATGAAGAACAGACCAGCCCGGTGATGGTTCAGTTCAACCTGAAAGATCATACAGGGCGTCCCTACCTTTTTCATGAACCGGTTGAGCCGCGGGAAGTTGGGCAACTTTACCATCTTTTCTTCCGGGAGCATTATCCAAGGGAACCGATGGAGAATGACCGGATGGCCGTAGTGACAGAGCCTGACGGTCAGGTGGTTGGAGGAGCAACATGGCGATTTTTGGATGAAAAAAATGTGCTGTTAGACGGAATTGTTGTAACTTCCGCCCTTCAGGGACGAGGATTGGGATCTGCCATCATGGAAACGTTCTTCAGTTATATAGCAGCACAGGGAATCGAAATCGTAAAAGCACATTTTCTTTTCGGCAGCTATTCCCTGAAACACTATTTTGAAGTCGATCCGCAATGGGGAGCGCTGATAAAACAATTACGAAGGACGAATGACCAATGACAAATGAGGAAGGACGAATTTTTCAATCAGCAAAAGCGAACAGCAAAAAATAAATAACCTAAATGCATAGATCATGACTGGAGAGAAAATTACCATCAAAGACGGAAAATTAACTGTCCCGGATCATCCTATGATCCCTTTTATCGAAGGCGACGGGACTGGCCCGGATATCTGGAATGCCAGCGTACGCGTGTTTGACGCGGCTGTTGAGAAAGCATACGGAGAAAAACGGAAAATCCTCTGGAGGGAGGTGTTCGCCGGACAAAAAGCCTTCGATCAAACCGGCGAATGGCTTCCGCAGGAGACCCTCGATGTGATCAACGAATACCTCGTTGCCATCAAGGGACCGCTCACCACGCCTGTTGGCGGAGGGATCCGCTCGCTCAACGTGGCCCTTCGGCAAATCCTTGATTTGTATACCTGTCTCCGTCCTGTGAAATACTTCAAGGGAGTTCCCTCTCCCGTAAAAAAACCTGAGTTGACCAACATGGTGATCTTCAGGGAGAATTCTGAAGACATCTACGCAGGCATCGAATGGATCGCAGGCAGCCCGGAGGTAAAAAAGGTGATCGATTTCCTCATCAACGGAATGGGGGTGAAAAAAATCCGCTTTCCCAAAAGCTCCTCTATCGGGATCAAGCCAGTGTCGAAAGAGGGAACCGAACGCCTGGTCAGAGCCGCCATTGAATATGCCCTCACACATGGGAAGTCCTCTGTGACTATCGTTCACAAAGGGAACATCATGAAGTTCACCGAAGGACAGTTCAAGCAGTGGGGATATGACCTTGCAGAACGCGAATTCGGCGGTGACGTCTTCACATGGCAACAGTACGACAAGATCAAGGCTGAGAAGGGAGAAGAGATGGCTAATAAAGCGCAGGAAGAAGCCATCGCTGCCGGTAAACTGATCATTAAGGATGTGATCGCAGATGCCTTTCTGCAGCAGATCCTGACCCGTCCGGCTGAATATTCGGTAATCGCCACCCTCAACCTCAACGGCGATTATATCTCCGATGCCCTGGCCGCAATCGTCGGTGGTATCGGCATCGCCCCCGGAGCCAACATCAACTACGTGACCGGCCATGCGGTGTTTGAGGCCACGCATGGAACAGCGCCCAAATACGCCGGCAAAGACCAGGTAAACCCCGGTTCCGTCATCCTTTCGGGCGTGCTGATGCTGGAGTACATGGGCTGGCAGGAAGCCGCCAACCTGATCGTGAAAGGGCTGGAAGGCGCTATCACCAACAAACGCGTTACCTACGATTTTCACCGTCTGATGGAGGGTGCCACCAAACTGAAATGTTCGGAATTTGGGGAGGAGATTATCGCCAACATGTAAAACCACTACTTATAATTTCATTAAAAAGAGAAAAACAGTTGGTTTGTCTCATTATATGCTCTACCTTTACCTGAGAGTCTCCGGGTTGGCACGTTTGGACATCTGATGTCCAGGACCTCATGAAATCCCGGGATCCGTTGTTCCAAATCTCTTTTCATATGAGCTGTTCCAAACGAGTTCTGATCCTGGCCTGTTTGATCCTTGGGATCGCTATGGGTTGTACAAAAGATTCAACCCCCTATTATCCTGAGGATGCCTTTGAAGGCGGGAAGCTATCTCAATCCCCCTCCGGTTCATTCTTCATCGCCGAATTGCATGGCACGTTTCACCAGATGGGGCGACAATATGGCTTGCTTCTGAAACAACAACTCGGGGAATTCTACCAGGAGGCGGTTACCGGGTTTCTCATCGGGGAGAAGGGGTATGCGTATGAGGAGCTGGTAGCGCTCGGACAAGCGTATTACGATGATTTTCCGCAGATTTTCAAAGATTACTATGACGGGATGGCGGAAACTGACGGATTGAGCCCCGATCAGACAAAAATCATGTCATCTCTCTTTCTCATGATCTACTATACCGGGTGCAGCAGCCTCTCGGCCTGGGGAGATTATACCCCCGACCACAACACGGTTACCGGGAGGAACCTTGATCTGGTTGCCGGGAATTTGCGTCTGTTCAGTAAATACTTTCATGTCGTGGTCTGGAACCCTACCGGGTTTCCTGCATCCGTGGCTAATATTGATTTTATCGGCTCCTTTTTCTATCAGACTGCCATCAACAGCAAAGGCATTTTCCTGGAATTGCAAAACGGGCAGATGACTGACACATCAAGCTTTCCGGGGCGGGAGAACGTCAATCATATGTTGATTGAAAGTTTGTTCAGGAACACGACCGATGAAGAGGTCGACCGTTGGTTCAATACTACCTTCCCGGGCGCCGGACTGATCATGAATGCCTCGTTCTCCGCCCATGCCACCATTTACGAATGGGCCACCTACCGGGTAGTTGCCAGGCAGGGCCAGGGGCTGATTGCGGCTTCCAACGATTTTCTGGACCCTTCATGGCACAACTATCCGATCATTTTCTTTGACTCAACCAATGAGGGAATCAGTCTTACCTATACCCGCCGGACCCACCTGATGCAATTGGGAGAGCAGAACAAAAGTCTCATCACGCCACAGAAGATGATGGAGATCTTCGATATAACAATCCCTCAAGGAGGGGCCACCTTCCCGGAAGATGGATTGATCAAAACCATCTATTCGGTAGTTGCACAGCCTTCCGAGTTAACCATATGGCTGAAGGTCAGAGGGTACTCCGGCTGGGAACAAATCGATCTGAAAAACCACTTTTTCCAATGAAATCCATGAAGACAAAAGCCATCACCTGTTTTGCCATCCTGTTGATCCTCTCCTGGGGCTGCAAAAAAAAGGAGAACCCACCGGTCGACAACTATTCGCAGGTTCTTCAGCACTCCCTCGACACTACCTGGCAGAACTTCACCAGCCAGCTTCCCAACCACCAGGGAGGGCTGGGCATTTATATCGTTTGTCCGAAAGGAACCTGGTTCCTCTCTTCCGGACTGGAACAGGGGGCATTCGCCGGATCTCATTTCCGGGCGGCAAGTATCACAAAGTC
>JAFGNY010000109.1 GCA_016926765.1 Bacteroidales bacterium
GAGATCTACAACCCCATTCTCAATCAGCTTGAAACCATGGGAATTAAAATGGAAGAGGAGTACGGTCTCCCTCTCTCTGAGAATATTCAGTAACTTTAACCCCATTTTTAATTTTACATTTTACATTTTGCATTTAACTTATGGATATTGTAACTATTATCGTTGTCATTGTCATAGCCGTTTTCGCTTATGCGATTTTCACGATGAGAAAAAAGGATCCGGATAACGGATCGAAAACTGAATCGCAGCAGCAGAGAAGGAGACCGGCAGAGGCCCCCCCCCGAACAACAAAACGAAGGGGAGGCTATGGCAAATGGATTGGCGGAGGACTGGGGTGGGCTTTCGGAGGTCCTATCGGCGCCATCATAGGGTTTTCACTGGGTTCGATGTTTGAGGGTGCCAGTACCGGGCAGTATGCTTACCGCGGAACTCCCCGGGGAGATTTTGCTATGAGCCTTCTGGTGCTCTCTGCCGCTGTGATGAAGGCTGATCAGAAAGTGATGCGCTCGGAACTGGATTACGTTAAATCCTTTTTTTATCGCCAGTTCGGAAGCACGGAAGGAACCCGGCTCATCCAGATGCTCAAAGAAATTCTGAATCAGGAGATTAACCTGCGTGATGTCAGTGCGCAGGTCGGACAGTTCATGGATGACTCATCCAAACTCCAACTGGTTCATTTTCTCTTTGGCATTGCAGCTGCCGACGGGCATTATCATCCCGATGAAATTGCCGTGATAGAACAGGCTTGCACGTACATGGGAGTCTCTCATGCCGATTACTTATCGATCCATGCCATGTTTGTGAAGGATCCCCATTGGGCTTATGACGTATTGGAAATCACCAAAGAGGCACCCGATGCTGAAGTTAAAAAGTCTTACCGCGAACTGGCCAAACGGCACCATCCCGATAAAGTTGCTCATCTTGGGGAAGATATCAAAAAAGCGGCCACAGAGAAGTTTCAAAAGATCAACGCCGCCTACGAGGAGATTAAAAAACAGCGGGGGATGGTCTGACTCTCTGTGTGAGGATTTCTTCTTTCTTTAAAGCGGAATCATTCCTCCAGTTCACTGAAGGGAATATCCATCAGGGGATACTTCTCCCACCCCTCGAAATCGAAATGCCACCACTCCGTATCCAGCACCCGGAAGCCATAGCGTGACATGACTTCAATCAGGGAGTTGCGGTTTTCGAGGATCGCCTGAGGTAATGCAGAATAGGTGGGGGAGGCGGCCGGAGTAAAATCGTCAAAAGCAGTAGGCATCTCAAGTTCGTTTCCACTAACGGTATCAATTACTGTAATATCCACGGCACATCCCCTGTTGTGTCTGGAGCCTACCCAGGGTGCTGCAACATAGAGGGTATCCTCCATAATTGTCCACAAGAGGAGCGTAGCTGAATAAGGCCTGTAAGCATCGAAGATCTTCAGCCCAACCCCTTTATCATTCAGATCAGCCTGAGCTCGTTTTAACGCGTTGGCAACAGGAAGCCGGGCAAACGCTTTTGCTTCCGGATAAATGACCTGACCTGTAAAATTTTCAAAGGTAGCGTACCGGATGTCAAGTTGAATCCCAGGGATGTAAGAAGCGAGATCAACAAGGAGGTTGTTGCTGTCGGCCCGGCACTGCGCGTGATACACAGCCGTATCGCTGACAATAGGGAGGTGGTAGGGATTGTTGTTTTGCGCAACGGTGGTGATCTGAAACAGGATCAGATGAACCACAACGAACAGAATAGATGGAAGGATCCTGCCCATTGTTGGATTGCAGCCACCGGTTTCTGATAATTCAATCGTACCTGTCATAGGATGTTGGTTTTTTGTAAATTCGCTCACAAGCAAAGATACTGAAACCTGATCGATCCTTTATGATTTCCAATTTGTTTACTCCGGGAGTTCTGGGTCCGCTGGACCTCCGGAATCGTTCCATCCGTTCGGCTGCGTTTGAAGGAATGTCCCCAGACCATCTGGTCTCAGATGACCTGATTGCTTATCACCGGTCGGTAGCTGCTGGTGGTGTTGGCATGACTACGGTGGCTTACGCCGCCGTTTCCCAAAGCGGCCTCTCCTTTGATCATCAGTTATGGATCCGGCAGGAGGCCGTCCCCGGGATGCGACGCCTGACTCATGCCGTACACCGGGAAGGAGCTGCTGCTGCCATCCAGATTGGTCATTGCGGATTAATGGCAAAGAAATCTGTCTCGGGCGGCGTCTGTCTGGCTCCTTCCGGTAAATTCAATTTGTATGGGCCAACCTGGCCAAGGGCTATGAAGAGAGAGGAGATCCGTTCTGTCGTGACAGATTTTGGGAAAGCAGTCCATCTTGCCAGGGAGGCGGGGTTTGATGCAGTGGAGGTTCACGCGGGGCATGGCTACCTGATCAGCCAGTTCCTTTCTCCATACACCAACAGTCGGAAAGACGACTACGGTGGCTCTTTCGAAAACCGTTCCCGTTTTATGCTGGAAGTGATCAGGGAAGTGACTGCAGCGGCGGGGAAGGAGCTGGCTGTGGTAGTAAAAATGAACCTGCGGGATGGATTTTCCGGAGGGATGGAGATGGATGAATCGGTTCAGGTTGCCTCTCTGCTGGAAGCAGAAGGAGTTCATGGCCTAGTTCTCAGCGGAGGGTTTGTAAGCAAAGCTCCAATGTATGTGATGCGGGGTAGGATGCCGGTAGGGGTGATGGCCGACTCTCTCACGAAGGATCGATGGATGAAGCCTGCACTAAAGTATTTTGGGAATTTACTGATGAAACCGGAACCTTTCTCAGAAGGGTACTTTCTGGAAGACGCCCTCCAAATCAGAAAGGTGGTCAATCTGCCATTGATCTATGTAGGAGGGCTGGTTTCCCTCGAGAAGATCGATGAGGTTCTCTCCAGGGGATTTGAGTTCATACAGATCGCCAGGGCGCTGATCAACGACCCTGCCTTTATCAACAAACTTAAATCCGGAGAAATCACCCGATCCGCTTGCCAGCATTCAAACTACTGTATCGCGGTGATGTATTCCGGGAAAATGAAGTGCTTCCAGCACGAAGAGAACCTGACGGAGAAATGGAGAAACAGGCGGACAAGCGGAGACCAGCGGACCAGCGGACCAGCGAAGACAAGCGGACAAGCGGACTAGCGGACAAGCGGACCAGCGGTTCCAATATATAACATCCGGCATCCGGCATCCGGCATCTCTTTCCTATTTTCTCCGGTACAGGCCGACTAGTTCGCCATAGGCCAGCATATGTCCTTCCATGGCGTTGAGCAGCTCCTGCTTGCTGCACCCTTCAGGCAATGCCAGAGCCCGGTCCAGCGCAAAGAGTTTAAAGAAATAGCGGTGGGTTCTCGATGGGGGACACGGTCCGGTATACTCGAGTTGACCGCGCCCGTTTTTTCCTCCGACCATCTCCGGTGAGGGTTTATCGTGGTAGGAGAAGCCCTCTTTCAGCGAATGAACCGTTGGGGGAATGTTGAACAGGATCCAGTGCACCCAGTCGCCGGAGGGCGCATCGGGATCATCACATATAAGGGCGATGCTTTTCGTTCCTGCGGGAATGCCCGACCAGGAGAGGGGAGGGGAGATGTTGATGCCATCGCAGGTGTACTGAGACGGGATGCTGGTTTGCCCGGTAAAAGCACTGCTCTGAATTTGAATGGGTTCCATAGGTTTTGGGCTGTTTGTTTGCTGATTTTGACACTGAAGCGCTGAAACAAAAAGTACGAATGAAATGAAAAGAAAATGACTTTTTCTCATGGCCTGACTGGTAAATGGTGATTGGATTGGTTTTCCCTGTAGGCCTGTGAGATTAATCCGAACAATGTTTCATCGAGGTCATTTGTGCGGTCTAATGCGATAAAATGGGCTACGCGGTTTTTGGAAACTCTGACTGTCTTGTACACCGGGAACCCGTCATGTTCCTCCCGAAGTAACAGTTCCAAATCTACCCGGTCTGACTTAACCTTGATGGCTAAAAATGTGCTTGCGGCAGCGACCAGAAGGGCGTTCTTCACCGAGGTAACCCGGATTCCCTTCCAATGCTCAATATGTTCCAGGATCGTTCTTGTGATAATTTCCAGAACAGCATTCCGGTTCAGGAAATGGGACTCCAGGGGATACAGCTTGCAGCTATGGCTCTGGTTAGGGCTTCTGAAGTTCCGGTGACATTCCGGACATTCCCACATATTGATTTACGATTTACCGATTTTCGATTTACGAATTTATGAAATTCTTCAACCACTGAATTTCGCATTCCTGCATTCCTGCATTCTTGCATTCCCAGTTATCTGTATTTGCTAATTTAGCAGTTTTGAAAAAAAAACCAATGCCATGAAGCAACTAATTTACCTGATACTGCTATTTTTTTCATTTTCTGCTGTTTCCCAGGAGTCTCATCCGTATATACCAGAAACGGATTCATTGGTTCTGGAAAAGCTTGACCAGTGGAAAGATCTGAAATTCGGGATGTTGATGCACTGGGGTCCTTACAGCCAGTGGGGAGTCGTTGAGTCGTGGTCGATTTGTTCGGAAGATGAACCGTGGTGCAGGCGGA
>JAFGNY010000110.1 GCA_016926765.1 Bacteroidales bacterium
ATCGCTGGCGGACTGCTGATGGGATGGATCTTTAACCTGATTGCATTAAATCCGTATATGGAAATTCCTGCATGGGAACACCTGATCATGGGCGGCTTTGCGTTTGGAGCCGTCTACATGGCAACCGATCCGGTCACAGCCACTCAAACGCTCAAAGGGCAGTATATTTATGGGTTCCTGATAGGACTGCTGGCGATTCTTGTCCGTGTCTTTAATCCCGCTTACCCGGAAGGAATGATGCTGGCTATCCTGTTCATGAATATATTTTCTCCGCTCATCGATCATTATGTCATCCAGGCCAATATCAGGATGCGGAAAAAACGATGGGAAAAAGCACGGATAACTACCTAATAGAAAAACAGTAAAAAGCAATAACCGAATGTTTAGCAACCGATATATTTTCATCTATTCGACGGTCATGGTGATCATCGTCGCGGTGTTGCTGTCGCTCACAGCCATGCTCTTGCAACCACGACAGGAGAAGAACATGACCATTGCCAAAATTCAGGGGATCTTAGCCGCATTGAACATGAATGCGACTCCTGAAAATGCGGAGGAACTGTACCAGCAATATATCACTACAGAGCTTGCCGTTGACCAGAACGGGCAGGTTACTACCATCTATAAAGATGGAAAATTTGAAATGGGAGAGGTAAGACCCTTTACTATCGACCTGAAAAAAGAGCTCTATAACAAAAAGATGGGATCTCCCTTCGTGGTCCCACTCTATATTGCTGAAGTAAATGGGGATACATTATATATTGTCCCGTTACGCGGAACCGGTCTCTGGGGCCCTGTCTATGGTAACATTGCCTTTGAATCCAATTTCAATGAGATCGCCGGAGCCTATTTTACGCATGACAAAGAGACACCGGGACTGGGAGCAGAAATTTCAACAAAGGAATTTTCATCCCAGTTCATCGGCAAGAAGATCTTCAACGATGCCGGAAATTTCGTCTCCGTAAAAGTTGTTAAAGGAGGCATTTCAACTCTGGCCACCGGGCAGCAGATCCACGGAGTGGATGCCATTTCGGGGGGCACTATCACCAGCAATGCGGTGAGTGAAATGTTAAAGAACTGTTTGGAAAACTATATTGTTTATATTCACAATACAATCACGATATGAGTGCGGAAATAAAAGAAAAGGATCCGTTATTTTCTTTAAAGAACCGAAAATTGCTGACGGTCCCGTTAAACAGGGAGAACCCGATCACTATGCAGGTGCTGGGGATCTGTTCGGCCCTTGCTGTGACAGCCAAGCTCGAACCTGCGGTGGTGATGGCCATTTCGGTTACCTTTGTTACCGGCGTTGGCAACCTGGTGATCTCTCTCCTGCGAAAAAGCATCGCTCCCCGGATCAGGATCATCGTCCAGCTGACCGTGATTGCTACCCTGGTCATCCTGGTGGACCAGTTTCTGAAAGCCTACGCGTTCGATGTCAGCAAACAGTTGTCAGTTTTTGTCGGTCTGATCATCACCAACTGCATCATTATGGGCCGGTTTGAAGCCTTTGGTATGGCCAATAAACCCTGGCCTTCTTTTCTGGATGGCATCGGGAACGGACTAGGCTACGGAATCATCCTCATTATCGTAAGCTTTTTCAGGGAACTGCTGGGATCGGGTACTCTCTGGGGATATCCGGTCCTGGAGAAAATCGGGCTTTACAGGTTGGGTTATGAGAATAACGGGATGATGATCCTCCCTCCGATGGCGTTGATCGTGGTAGGGATTATCATCTGGGTACAACGGTCGAGGGTACGCGACCTCATTGAAGACAAATAATGTGAACCTGTCCAACTCAACTGATCATGAAAGAAATCATCAGCATTTTTATCCAGTCTGTCTTCATCGACAACATGGTTTTCGCCTATTTTCTCGGCATGTGCTCTTACATTGCCGTTTCGAAAACCGTCAAGACATCGGTCGGATTAGGGATCGCCGTGATCTTTGTCATGGGAATTACGGTTCCGGTCAATTACCTGATCAATGAGTACCTGCTGGGTCCGGGAGCACTCTCCTGGCTGAGCTCTTCTTTTGCCGATGTGAACCTTGACTTTCTTTCGTTCATAATCTTCATTGCCGTGATTGCCTCGATGGTGCAACTGGTGGAGATGGTCATTGAAAAGTTCTCGCCGGCCCTCTACAATTCGCTGGGGATCTTCCTGCCACTGATCGCTGTGAACTGCGCTATCCTGGGTGGGTCATTATTTATGCAGGAACGTGAATACCAGTCATTGGCCGAAGCCACTTCCTTCGGTCTTGGATCGGGAGTTGGCTGGCTGATCGCGATCGTGGGCATTGCCGCTATCCGGGAAAAAATACGTTATTCCAATGTTCCGGCGCCATTGAGGGGACTGGGCATCACCTTCATCATTACCGGATTAATGGGGATCGCCTTCATGATGTTTATGGGAATTAAAATCTAAGCACGCTCAATCAAAAAGATATGATTCTTCAAATCAGCCTCGGGGCTATCGTGTTATCAAGCATTTTCGTATTTCTTGCCGTCTTGCTTTTACTGGTCTGGATGTTGCTCTATGCCAGGAAAAAACTGACCCCGCAGGGAGAGGTACGGTTGATTATCAACGATGAGAAAGAACTGATGGTGAATCCGGGATCGACATTACTGACGACTCTTTCCACCAACAACATCTTTTTACCTTCTGCATGCGGAGGCGGAGGGACTTGTGGCCTCTGCAGATGCCAGGTGGAGGAAGGGGGCGGCAGTATCCTTCCAACGGAAGTGGGATTCTTTACCCGGAAAGAGCAACAGCATTCCTGGCGTCTCAGCTGTCAGGTCAAGGTGAGGGAGGATATGAAGATCTCTGTTCCCCCCGCCATCTTCGGGATAAAAAAATGGGAGTGTGAGGTAATCTCCAACCGCAACGTAGCTACCTATATCAAAGAATTTGTTGTGAAACTCCCTGAAGGAGAGCACCTTGAATTCAGGTCCGGAGGGTATGTGCAGATCGATGTCCCCAAATGTGAGGTAGACTTCAACGATATTTCCGTTGAGGAGAAATATGTTGATGAATGGGATAAAAATAAACTTTGGGATCTGAAGATGAAGAATCCCGAACCGGTTTTCCGTGCTTACTCCATGGCCAACCAGCCTTCTGAAGGAAACATCATTATCCTGAATATCCGGATTGCTACGCCTCCATGGGATTGCAAAACGGGCAGTTTTATGAAAGTCAATCCCGGGATTTGTTCATCCTATATTTTCTCCAGGAAACCCGGCGACAAAGTCACGATCTCAGGCCCCTACGGAGATTTCTTTATCAAGGATACCGACCGGGAGATGATGTTCATCGGCGGAGGAGCAGGAATGGCCCCGATGCGCTCCCATATTTTTGATCTTTATAAAACGAAACATTCCAAACGCAAAGCCACTTTCTGGTATGGGGGCCGATCACTCAGGGAACTTTTTTACATTGACGAGTTTGAAAAAATTGCCGGGGATAACCCGAGCTTTTCTCTCCATGTCGCTTTATCTGAGCCTCTGCCCGAAGATCATTGGACCGGTGATGTCGGATTTATTCACAGTGTGATCCTGGATAATTACCTGAAACATCATCCCGAACCGGAAGAAATTGAATACTATCTCTGTGGTCCTCCTCTGATGAATAGCGCCGTTCTGAAAATGCTGGATGACCTGGGCGTTCCTGAAGAGATGATCGCTTTCGATGATTTTGGAGGATAAGAGGCTCGTAGTTCCCCCGCTACTTCTTGTTTTCACAGCTTTCCCCGCCATCGGCGTGGCCACAGGTACATCCGATACGGTTTCCGGTGGCAGGATCCACACTGGAACAGGATTTTTTAAATTCCCCGTCTTTTTTGACAAACATCTTAATCGCAATTGCTGCGATGGCAATGGCAACAAGCCCGATGGATAAGAGGATGACTTTTAGCATGACCGGATCTTCCTAATGAATGAGCACGATTGCAAAGATACGGTTTTTAACGGTAGTTTGATTACTTTTACAACATGTTCAATCGTGCTTTCAGGAGTTGTCTGTTGATGGTGGCGCTATCATTTCTTGCGTCCCATGATGTTACTGCACAAACCGCGACAAATATTGGTACTGATTTCTGGATTGCTTTTCCACCAAACCAATACATGACGGCTACCTTAAAGATTTTTATCTCCTCCGACTTTACAACATCTGGCACGGTTACCTCTGATTTTCCCGGGGTCAACCAGGGTTTCTCCGTAATCCCCGGAGTGGTTACCCAACTGACAGTCCCATCGGGCGTTGCATTACAGGGAGGAATCGAGAACAAAGGAATCCACATAACCTCTGCCGACCCGATTGCCGTTTATGGACTTAATTGGCAAGGAGGAACAACTGATGCATACATGGCGTTGCCGGTGCCCTCCCTGGGTACCGATTACAGGTCCCTTTCCTATTTAACCACCTTAGTCAATCAGGGATCCTGTTTCAGCGTGGTTGCCACTCAGGATGGAACGCTCCTCACTGTCTTTAATCATCAGACCAACAGCACTTCAAACGTCAACCTGGAGCAGGGAGAAACTTATCATGTTGAAGCCTTTCTGATCAATGAAGATCTGACAGGGTCGCGAATCCAATCCAATTATCCGGTATCAGTTTTTGGATCTGATGATTGCACTTACCTCCCGATTGGTTGTAACTATGCCGACCATATTGTGGAGCAGATGTGGCCGGTATCTTCCTGGGGTAAAAATTTTGCCCTCGTTCCGCTGGCAGGAAGGGATGACAGCGGAGATATTTTCAGGATCCTGGCATCTGAAGACGGAACCGTTGTATCCATCAACAGCACAATAGTTTCCACGCTGAACACCGGTGAATATTACCAGACCACCCTGACCGGTTATAATGCAATAACAACAACCAAGGCCTCCGCAGTCGCTCAGTTTGCCAAGGGTATAAACTGCTCGGGAGGGATAACCGGTGATCCGTTTATGATGCTGATTCCCCCGAGGGAACAGTTTTTGACGAATTATACAATCGGAACGGCTGCCGGTTTCACATCACACTGGGTCAATGTAGTGGCGCCGGATTATGCTCTCGGAACAATTTATCAGGATGGAATTCTGATTCCCAACAGCGCTTTTACCCAGATTGCCGGAACTAACTATTACGGCGCGCAACGATCCATCACCCATGGTTCGCACACCTTTACCAGTGTAATCCCCTTCGGGGTTTTTGTTTATGGATGGACTAACGTGAACTCCTATGGCTACCCCGGCGGAGGATCACTTTCCCCTGTTGGAACAGTAGACAGTGTTTCGCTTTCTCCACTTATTGCCAATGGAATCCTGAATGAAACGACCCTCTGTTTTACAGCGCATGTCATCGATGATTTTCTGAATCCGGTCGAAGGCGTCCTGGTTACTTTTTATGTCAGCGGAATAGCCTCCCTTGTTGGAAATGCTTACACCAATAATGACGGGGATGCTTTATTCTGTTATATGCAAACCGGTACTACTCCCGGTCTTGATTCAATGTATGCCGAAGTCTTTGGATTTACATCTGACACTGCCCTGATCAGCTGGTCTTACACTCCTCCCTGCATGAACCCTACCGACGCAGGGATTATTGGTAACCCTCAGAGCGTTTGCAGCGGGGTTTCTCCGTCTGCATTGACCAGCCTTAGCCTTCCTTCCGGTCAAACCGGTACACTCGAGTACAAATGGCAACAGTCAGAAACAGGAGGAGGGTCGGACTTCATTGACATTCCCGGATCTGATTTTCCCGTACTGAGCCCAGGCCCTCTTCTTCAAAGCACATGGTTCAGAAGGGTTGCCAGAGTGGATTGCTTGCCCGACTGGTCAGGAGCTGTGATATCCAATGAGATCAAGATAACTGTAATCCCCAGGGTTACACCTGAAGTGATAATTTTTGCATCGGCAGATACCGTCTGCGAAGGGATTCCGGTGACCTTTACAGGAAGCTTCTTCAATGAAGGCTCTGCACCGATCTGCCAGTGGCAGGTCAACGAAACCAATGCAGGGACGAACAATGCTGTATTTACCTATTCTCCGGTAAATGGCGATATGGTAAGGTGTATTCTCACTTCTTCTGAATTGTGCACTTCGGGCAATCCTGATACATCCAGTGCCATAGCCATTTTTATATATGAACCACCGGAAGTGAACTTGACAGCATGCTTCGATACGGTTACAACGCTCAATGCCAAACCTTTTCAACTTAAAGGAGGCATCCCGCTTGGAGGAAGTTATTCGGGGCCCGGTGTCGCAAGCGGTTATTTCTATCCGGCCCTTGCCGGGGCAGGAACTCATCAGATCACCTATTCTTATACCAACTCCAACCTCTGCGAAGCTTCTTCTTCACGATCCATTCGTAATTATCCGGTATTCAATCATCAGTGCGGGAATGCATTGCTGGATTTCCGCGACAACCAATCTTATCCGACCATCCAGATAGGTTCCCAATGTTGGTTGGCAGCTAATCTGAATTACGGACAACAAATCGTTGCGTCATCAGCCCAACGCGATAATTGCCTGGCAGAGAAGTATTGTTATGAAGAGCTTCCGGTAAATTGTGTTCAGCATGGAGCCCTGTATCAATGGGATGAAGTGATGGGTTATGAAGATACGGAAGGGATCCAGGGTTTCTGTCCACCGGGATGGCATCTCCCTTCGGAAGCTGACTGGATCGAGCTGTTTGATTTCTTCCATGGAAATGCGTTCGCCGGAAGCCCGTTACTTTCTTCCGGATATTCCGGATTTAATGCATTACTAAGTGGTCTTGGCGCTTTTAATACGGATTGGTCTTTTGAAGGGTCAGCCACACTTCTTTGGAGTTCAACAGCCCATGGTGAACGAAAAGCCTGGGCTCACGGACTGAACAGTTATAATTATTCGGTATCGTTTTACCCAAGTTACCGGGCAAATGCGTTTTCGGTGAGGTGTGTGATGGACTGAAGACATCGCTTTTTAATCTTCTTTTTATCCCGAAAGGCACTGATCTGTCATTCCCCTGGAAACCTTCAGCTTTTTTTGCAGAAAATCCCAAAAATCACTGGTACATCACCTGGCATGAACTATTGTCCACGTAGGTTAAAAGAATGGTTTGTGACGGGTATACACCCATTGGAGCCTTTGAGTCAGAAAAAATCAATGTGTCAATTATTTCCGGTTTTTTCCGACCTTTGCCACATGCCTCTCTATATCGCCTCACTCAACTCAGGTAGTAATGGAAACTGCTATTATATTGGAAATGAAAATGATGCAGTGCTGATTGATGCTGGTATCTCCTGCCGTGAAACCGAACGCAGGATGACCCGGCTGGGATTGTCGATCGGGATAGTCCGGGCGATCTTCATCTCGCATGAGCACAGTGACCATATCAGGGGGGTGGAGGTGCTATCCAGGAGATATAGCATCCCGGTGTACATGACCACCGCTACTTACCTCAGCAGCAGAATGCGCCCTGATCCTGCTCTTCTGAGATACTTCTCCACCTGTGAGCCCATACAAGTTAACGATCTTGAGGTGCATCCTGTCCCGAAACAGCACGACGGGATCGATCCGCACAGCTTTTCTGTTTCCTGCAACGGGATCACCATAGGGATTTTCACCGATATCGGGATAGCCGGTAACCATGTGATTGATCATTTCAGTAGATGCCATGCCGCTTTTCTGGAGGCCAACTACGATGAGACCCTGTTGGAGAGAGGGAACTATCCGATCCATCTTAAACGCCGAATCCGTAGTGAAGAGGGACACCTTTCCAATGACCAGGCCCTGGAGATTTTTACCAGATACCGTGCTCCCTTCCTGAAACTGCTCGTATTATCGCACCTTTCGGCAAACAACAACCATCCGGATATCCTCTCCGGCCTCTTTGCCCCCCACACCAACGGCACACGCGTTACAATCGCTTCGCGGGAAGAAGCAACAGAGGTATTCACAGTGAGGTAAAAACAGTACGTTGGAATACATGCTCCATTCTTAAGTTTTTGATTCTCTGAGGTTAAAATATGTTAAATAATGACATTTCTGTTGAAGAGGTACATTTGTGTTGTACCTTTGCAGAAACATTTTCCCTTGAAAAATCTTTCCATTGGTAATTTCAAAATTCGCATTCCTGTTGTCCAGGGTGGGATGGGTGTAGGCGTCTCTCTTTCGGGACTTGCCTCCGCCGTAGCGAATGAAGGCGGTGTTGGTGTCATCTCCAGCGCCGGTCTGGGACTTTTATATAAACAGATCTCTTCCGACTTCCTTGAAGCAAGTATTTTCGGATTGAAGGAAGAGATCCGTCTGGCAAGGGAAAAGACAAAAGGCATCTTGGGTGTGAACATTATGGTGGCCATGTCAAATTTTGTCGACATGGTGAAAACATCCATTGCCGAAAAAATAGATGTCATCTTTGCAGGGGCAGGCATGCCTCTGGAATTACCCTCTTATCTGACGAAAGAGAGTACGACCAAACTGGTACCGATTGTCTCTTCAGCTCGTGCGACCAGACTGATTTGTGAAAAATGGCTCGGTAAATATAATTATCTCCCCGATGCCATCGTTGTGGAGGGTCCGAAAGCCGGAGGACATCTTGGATTCAAGCCCGAACAGATCGAAGATGAAAACTATTCCCTTGAAAATCTGATTCCGGAAGTCATCAGGGAGTTGAAGCCATTTGAAAAAAAAAGTGGCAGAAAAATCCCGGTCATTGCTGCCGGAGGGATCTATACCGGGGAGGATATGTACAATATCATGAAGTTGGGAGCGGCCGGAGTCCAAATGGGCACACTATTCGTAACAACCAATGAATGTGATGCTTCCATTGGATTTAAACAGGCTTACCTCGAAGCAAAAAAGGAAGATATCGGAATTATAAAAAGTCCGGTTGGCATGCCAGGACGGGCTATTTTTAATGGCTTTCTGGAGAAGGTCAGACTGGGCAACAAACAACCCATCACCTGTCCGTTTAAATGTATCCGGACCTGCGACATTTCCTCCAGTCCTTATTGCATCATCATTGCCCTCATCAATGCTGTAAAAGGGAATTTCAGCGGAGGGTATGCATTTGCAGGGACAAATGCTTTTAAGGCCACCTCCATCATCTCTGTCAAAGAGACCTTCGCTACATTACTGAAGGAGTTCAGGGCGAAAGCAAAATCCTTGAAGTGAGTCCCCTTATAAAGAGGTAAAATCCTTCTCCTCCAGCTCTTTTTCAATGGCTTCAGGTGTGAGCAGATTCTTTTTATCTTTCTGATAAAAAGCCGATGGCAACAACTGGATATTCATGCTTAACAACAGATGCTCGACAATAATTAACAGGACAGTCCCTACAAAAGGCAGGGGAATCAGAAGTACCGGAACCACCACGCCGGTCCCTTTCAGCAAATCGATCATCTGTTTGACAAACTGCTTTTTCTCTGCCGACGAGAGTTTTTCCCGTTTCATGTATTTTGTCAGGATCTGAAACGCCTCTTTAGTCTCTTTTGCCTCCCCTTTGATCCCTCCCGTATACCGTGTGGTCTCCTGAAGAAACAACTTTGCCAAACTGGCTAGTTCGGCCCTGACCCTGGGCAGGCTAAAGAGTACCAGGAGATCCCGGATCATTTTTCTACGCAGGAGATTCATCGCCATGAAATTTCTTTAAAGGTACTAATAATGGACAACCTTTCAAGGGAATTCCAGATGAATTGGGGAAATCAAATCCTAAAAAAAAAAGAATCAGTTCAATAGTTTCTTCCGGCAGAAGTAATAAAACCAGGGATCATGAAGCGTTGTGTATTCCGCTTCTGTCAGCGGTTCACCGGTGAAGATGGAATAGACCGAGATCACTTCAAATCCGGCAGCCCTCAATTGATTGATCTGGGTCTGGGTTTTAATGTAAAACGTTTTGGTACGAAACCGGTGAGAACCATCCAGGATAAATTGATGATCGGATTGATCGATTTTTGCAAAGGATTTATTGACAAGACGAATACTCAAGTATTTGATGGGGTTCACTAGCTTTTTCTTCATGGATAATTCAGACTTGAACACATACTGGTCTTTCAGTCCCAGAATGTTGTGCGAGGAAAACAAAAAATTGCCTCCGGGCTTCAACACTCTCCATACCTCTTTTAACGACATGATTCGGCCCTCTAGAGGGATATAATCCAGGCTATTAAAGTCGCATAACACAAAATCCATGGAGGCATCGGTAATGCCATCGAGATTGCGCATATCTAAGACCTTAAAGATATATTGAGGAAAAGAAGCGAAACGTTCCCGGCATTTCCGGATCATTTGCTCTGAATAATCCACCCCGGTGTACTCTCTGACCAGGGGGGCAAAATGTCCTGTTGTTCGACCCACACCAATTCCTATATCTAAAAGGCTCATCTCTTTCCACTGGTCATAGAACATCCGGATGATTGTCTCTTCGGGCTTATCGAGACTCTGGTACTGAACGTAAGAATTCACTATCTGTTCTGATTCATAGAGCTTTTTATTTCTGAGAGAAAAGTTGTTATTATCCATGGTTCAATTCGTTATATAAGTGAGAACGATCATTCGTAGTGGCTGAATCAAAAATGGGAGCAAATGTAGAGAAATAGCTTGAATACTAATCAATGTTTCGATTGAATGGTAATTTATTTCGTTGGCAGAAAGGGGAAATTATTGGATCTTTGACGGTTCAAATAGAAAAAGATGAAAAATATCCTTATGATCGTTATCACCGGCCTGATTCTGGCCGGTTGCAGCTCTTCCACTGAATTGCAGGTTGCCTGGAAAACAGGAGAATATCCTCCGAAACATTTTTCGAATATTGGCATTTTAGCCTTGCTGAAGTCAAATGAAGCCCGGATTGATGTGGAAAACGGTGTGGCTGAAGCATTGAGAGCGCAAGGGATCCGTGCGACGACTACCTGGGATATCTGGCCTTTTGCCAACAATCAGGAGATTATGAAGAAAATGGGATATGACAAGGAAAAAATGAAAGAGGTGATCCAGCAAAAGGTGGCCGAACAAAAAATGGATGCGTTGCTGATCATTACCTTGTATGATGCCTTCAAAGAGGAACGCTATGTCCCGGGGAAAAGCGTTTCGGTGGGCGTGGTGGGCTTCACTCCTGGAATGTACCCTGCTTACGGTTATTCCTATTATGGATATTATGGCTATGCCTACGATATCATGACTACACCGGGGTATTATGTTGATGCTTCTACCTATTTTGTGGAATCCAATCTTTATGACATCTCGACGGAACAGTTGATCTGGACAGGCCAGACCAGCACAGTGATACAGTCATCTCCTGAGATCGAGGCGGAGAAACTTGGCCGGGTTCTGGTTAAAGGGTTGATCCAAGGGAAGGCGCTGGCGAAATAGTCGCCGGTCGATACCTCTATCACACGATTTATTTCCGATAAAACGATCTGATCTCTTCCAGAAAATCTCTTTGTTTCCCGGAGTCGCGGCAACCTCTGATATAAAACAGCGCACTGTCGGGATGGCCGGTATGGAAGTAAATGGCAGCCAGGTTGAATTTTGCATCATCGAAACAGGAGTCAATGGCGATGGCATCCAACAGAATCGATTTGGCCTTTACCGGATTGTCCAAACCGTAAAGTGTGATGCCGTAATCGTTCAGCACACGGACTTCAAAGGGTGTGGTCG
This sequence comes from Bacteroidales bacterium, assembly GCA_016926765.1. Taxonomy (GTDB): domain Bacteria; phylum Bacteroidota; class Bacteroidia; order Bacteroidales; family FEN-979; genus QYOJ01. Next base: position 11,618 of record JAFGNY010000110.1, read on the forward strand.
TCAGGGCAGTTTCAAAACACGTTTTCGCCTGTTGGAGATCGCCTGACCGGTAGTGTGCCACCCCTTCAAACCAGGCCACCGGCAGAGTGTTGGGTGTGAGTTTGTAAAATGGGCTTTCAGCTTCCCGGCAATACCGAATCACTGCCCGGTCATCCCGCCGTTCATTCCGGAAGAATTTCAGGGTGAAATACTCTCCCCGGATTCGTGCGGTCACCAGAAAGATGGTAGAACAAAGTAGCAGGACCACAAAAAGCCATACTATTTTTCCGATCCGGCCGGGAAGAGTTGGGATGTTTAACGGTTTCATGGGAACCTGGTAGAGCAGAAAAGCCATTGCAGAAAAGAGCAATACATTGTGTTCCACCCGTTTCAGGGGAAAATCAAAAAGGGAAAACAGGAAGAAACCGGTAATAAAAGCGGTAAAAAAAAGGACTTCAGGAGGTGGTTGCTCCGGAGAGAGGATCAACCGGCGGTAGGCATGGATCAGCGGAAAGATAAAAACGACCAATGCAAGCAGTAGACCCGGGATTCCAAGTTCTGTCAGAAAACTGATCAACTCATTGTGCGGTTGGCTATAGGTGTAATTCAGGAACGTGTGGTCGCAATTAACCGGCTTTGGACTTGAAGGCACAGCCAGCTTCCAGTTTCCTGCTCCCACCCCAATCAGGGGATGCTCAAGGAACAGAGGGATCGATTTCCCCCAGAAGATCAGGCGGAGGTTGGCGTTCTCATAGTAAGACTCGGCAAAGTCAAATTCAGGAATCCCTGTTAATCCATCGATTTCCAGTCGTTTTCGTTTCAAAGCTTCAAGATTCTCCATATCGTAGGAGACGAAATAGTTCCAAACGGGAAGTTTGCTTAGAAAATAATGTCGACGAACGGGATCCAGGGAGGTATAAAAGATGAGGAGTGAGATCCCGAGGATAGCGAACGAGGCAGCAGTGATCCTGAGGGACTGTTTTGTGAGTAGGTTACGGTATCGGAATAACAGCAAGAAAAGCAGGATCAGAACTGCTATGATGACACCCAGATAACCGGCCCGGCTTTGTATGATGATGATAAAAAAGAAGGCGCCGGTAGCTGTGCCGGCTGCCAGGTATTTCCAGAAACCCCGGAAACGGGAATATCCCGTGAAGATAAAGCCCAGAGCGAGCAGCAGGTAACCCGAATAGAGATTGTTGTTGGCGGAGATCGAGATGATTTTATAGGGATCATAATAGCTCAGGAGAGCCATTTTCACAAAAGCCAACCCAAAGGAGATCCAAATGACCACCAGGAGGGTTTTGATAAAGATCTCCTCAAATGCCGGATCGAACCTGTTCAAATCCAGGATGACAAGGAAGGTGATCATGGAGAGAAAGAGGAGCTGGCTTTGCATGAGAGCTTCGGAGGGGGCAATGGACCACACTGCGCTGAGGAGGCTCCAGCCGCAGAGGAAGGCGAAGGCGCCGGTAAAAAGCGTAATGTCTGAAACGGTCTTTTTGCGGAAACGGCAAATCCAAACGATGAGCAACAGGACGGATAAGGTCAGAACCCTTGGCAGAAACGATTTATCTACCAGAAAATCAGAACGCACTCCGCAAGCTAAAAAAAGGAGAGAGAAGGTAAGGAGATAGAGGCGCCAGATAAAGGGGCCACGCATGTTGTTACAGGTTGTTATTCAAAGAATGTAATGATGGCACATCCTCCTTCCCCTTCAGCAGGAGGGATATTGATGGAGTAGGCTGTCACGATGGTGCCACCTTTTCCAGGCTGCGAAGTAAGAATGCGATCGTTGATGTAAGACCTTTCCAATCCCTGGAAAACATCCAGAATGTTGCTGTAGGGTTCATTGCTATGGCCGGTGATCTCCCCGATGTTATCGGTGCCTGCATTTCCATGAATGGTATAGGGGGCAAAACTCCCTTTTTTTCCTCCTGTTCCCCCGGCAGCTTTTAACTCCCCGAACCACGAGTCTCCGCCAGTTCCTCCATCGGTATCCCCGTACCAGGAACCATAGGAATAGGTGGCATTTGTCCCTGCTGCTCCAGGCTCTCCGATGATCACGGTGAATTCCTGGTTTGACTCAACTGTCAGCTCCTGCAGGGAGAATCCGCCACTACCTCCGTAGCCGCCATTATTCAGGTTATAAGAGTAAGAGTAGCTGTAAGCTCCTGCTCCACCGCCACCTCCGGAAGCTCCCCAGAGTTCAACTTTAATTTTTGTTACGGATGGAGGAACGGTCCATGTTTGGGATGTGGTAATGACTGTTTTCGTTGAAACTGGCCAACCGGTTCCTGCGGTCGTTGCAAACAGGGCGTATGGGACGCTTAAAAACTGACTGACTCCCGTGATGCTGTAGTTGGTTCCTCCTGTCGGATCGGTCTCCGTTTTCAGGAAATAGGCAGAGGCAGACCAGTCGATACCGGCTATGGTATCGGTACTCTCTCCCTCCCCGATTGCGAGGGTAACCAGCCCGTTACTGTTTGTCGTGATAGTATGGATTTCGGTATAAACTGCCGGCCCGGCGGCAGAGCCCTCCAGCACACTGATCCTGATCCTGACTGTTTTATTTTGAAGCAGTTTTCCTTCTGTATCCCGGATCACAGCCTGGTAGCTGAATTTTTCAGGAGACTGTGCCATGCCTGTCAACGTAAGCAGGAGGCTGATAAACAGGAAAAAATATCGGTTCATCGTTTGATGATTTTATAGGTTACAAGAAGAATCTCATTTTCAACTACGGTAAGAAAATAGGTGCCAGAAGGCAGGGACTCCATAGGAACAACCTGTTGAGCGGCTTCCACAGGTCGTTCTGATAAGAGGTTCCCGCGGCTATCGGAAAGCCTGTACCGAAACCCGAAGGGATTCCCCTGGTTCATCATCAGGGTCACTACTCCACTGGTTGGATTTGGATAGACAGATCCTTTGAAGATCCACCCATTAGTAGTCTCTTCAATACCCGGGAAAAATTGAATCTCATAGGGTTGCTGAACCCCTTCAATGATAAAACCGGTGGTGCCTGTCAGGGAGGAACAGGCCAGTTGACCTACTGAATAACTGGAACTGCCGGTATTGCTTTCGGCGTCACCTGATGCGGTAAGGAGGGCTTGCTGAGCATTGGTTGTCAGCGAAAGAAGGAAGGAGAAGAAAACGGCACACAAAATTTGTCTCACTGGTGAGAGGGTTTTATTATTCCGGGTAAAAGTACATATTTATTATAACCTGATTTCTATTTCATCGCTTTTCTTTCGGCCCGTGTATATTTTCTGAACTCACCGGCTTTCAGTTTCCTCCAGTAATCGTTCAGGTCACGCTTGACTTCAGGAGCCAGGATCAGTAATCCAAGGATATTGGGAACCCCCATCGCCAGGATCATCATGTCGGAAAAGTTCATCACCGATCCCAGATTGGAGGCGGATCCGATGATGATGAATCCAAGAAAAATGACAAAATAGACATATTTGGCTACCTCCCGGGTTCCGAAGATTTTCTGGGAGAATCCTCCGAACAGGTAGTCAAATCCTTTGAGTCCGTAATAAGACCAGGAGATCATGGTGGAATAGGCAAACAGGAAGATCGCGATGACCAGGAGGTAGGGAAACCAGGAGAAAACCTTCTCAAAAGCCTGGCTGGTAAGTTGGGCTCCTTCGAATCCGAGCGGATTTTCGTAGGTCCCTGTGAAAATCAAGACCAGTGCAGTCATGGTGCAGATGATCACGGTATCAACAAATGGCTCCATCAAGGCGACCAAACCCTCGGTAATGGGTTTGTCGGTTTTCACGGCTGAGTGGGCAATCGCTGCAGAACCTACTCCGGCTTCATTGGAAAAGGCAGCACGCTGAAATCCAATGATCAGCACTCCGATGATCCCGCCTTTGATTGCGCCCGGAGCAAAGGCTCCGTGCCAGATCATGTAAAAAGCCTCATGAGTTTGGTGAAGATTCATTGCGATAATAATCAATGCGACACCCACATACAAGAGTGCCATGAAAGGCACAATTTTATCGGTAACCCGTGCGATGCTTTTAATTCCGCCGATCACGACAACCCCTACCAACACAGCCAGACCCATCCCAAACCAGGCGCCATAGTGCTGGATAGAGGGTAACACATAGGCGAGCTGGGAAAAGGCCTGGTTGGCCTGGAACATGTTTCCTCCTCCGAAAGAGCCACCTATGACAAGGATTGCAAACAGCCCTGCAAGGAAATATCCAAGCCATTTCATTTTTTTACGCTTCAATCCCTCGCGGAGGTAGTACATCGGGCCGCCGGATACCACCCCATCCTGATCGATCTTCCGGTATTTCACCCCCAGGGTGCATTCGGTGAATTTTGAAGTCATTCCAAGGAGACCGGCAATGATCATCCATAAGGTAGCTCCCGGGCCTCCGATGGAGATAGCGATGGCAACACCTGCAATATTTCCCAGCCCAACCGTGGCCGATAATGCTGTAGTAAGTGCTTGAAAATGTGAAACTTCACCCGGATCGGCCGGGTCGTCATATTTCCCCTGGATGAGCTGGATCGCGTGCCAGAATCCCCGGAAGTTGATAAACCGCATCATGATGGTGAAAATAACCGCTCCGAAGATTAACCAAACTACAATGAAGGGGATATTGGAGCGTATAGGGTTGCCGTCACTGTCACGAAATGGAGAACCATCCTCATCATAAACAATGGGGTCATGCAGCCCGGTATAGGCAAATGGATCCCAGAAGAGGATAGTAGTCATGACATCAACAATGGGACTGAAAGCCTGGTCGATTTGCTGGCTGAGCGTCAGATGCTTCTCTTCAAGCGGTTGAGGAGTTCGGGCAGCCTGGATTGTCAAGGGGATGGAATCCTGAGCTGCCAAAATGTGTGTTGACACCAAACAGAATACAAGGATGAAAGAATATTTCCTGAGCATAGTAACCTTCTATAGATGTGTGAAAAGAGGCGCTCAAGGTATTAAATTTTTTACTAACTTCCCTGCTCAATTTTAAACAATCGGAAGATGGCAACACCGAAAACAACCCTTCAGGTATGGATTGACCTGGCGAAATGGTTCATCACCAGCGTGGTGCTTGTGGTGGCAACAATGATCATCGATGCAGGTTTTAAAGACCGTCAGGCCAATCTCGCCGAGCTGAAGTTTTACGACAATTATGTTACCGAACTCATTGTACTGAACCCAAATCCGGTACAGAAGTGCATGTTGGCGCAATATTTTGCCTGTGTGACACCCTCAGAAAAACTGAGGGAGAGATGGATCGTCTACCATGATTCAATCTATCCTGACTATGCCGCCTACATTCAACCTCTCAGGCAAGAGGAATCCCTCCTGATGGAGAGATGCCGGGAACTGGTAATATCTCAGGATGTTACCGATTCCAGGCAGGTTGAAATCAATGAAATTGAGGCCAG
>JAFGNY010000111.1 GCA_016926765.1 Bacteroidales bacterium
AAAGTGATCGGAAGCGGTTCCTTTTTGCCCGGGGAAGCCATTTTACCGGATCAGGTCGACTATTACCTCGGCGAGCTGACTGAAGCCCCGGAAAAAATTCGCAAATGGCTGAAACGGATCAGGATTCTGATGAAGGAACTCCTGGAAGTGGAGTATTACCATTTTGCTCTTGATCCCGTCACCCGTGAGTTCATGGAGGATAATGTAACGATGTCGGTGAAAGCAGCCCGGATCGCCCTAGCCGATGCCGGACTGAAACCGGAAGAGATTGGACTTATCGTTTATGGCAGCGCCCATCAGGATCAGATGCCTACCGCTTCTGTCAGGATACAGGAGGAATTGGGAATCGAACGTTGCGGGGAGATCTCGGTACATGCCAACTGCACATCAGCCTATAAAGCACTGCTAATCGCTCAGGAGCTGCTGCGATCGGGACGGTATAAAAATGCCCTTGTTATCTCCTCCAGCATCTCCTCTTCCGAACTGGTTGCAGAATATTACAACCAGGCTCTGGTAAAGAAGGAAGAACTCTTTTTAAGGTATTTTCTGAGCGACGGCGCTTCCGCACTAATATTGCAGGCAGAACCTGAACGAAGCGGGCAGGGGTTATACCTGGATTACACCTACATGGAATCAACAGGGGGCAGGAAACCTTCGGCAATGGGCAACAAACGGCCTGCTTATTGGATGAACCCCAGGAACGAGTATGAAAAAGGGTACCACCATCTGGCCCAGATGTTTCAGGAAGAGCTGAGGGCCAACTTCCATGAAGCCGACGGATCGGTCTTTCTGAAGGGGCTGAAACGGATGCTGGCCAACTTTCCTGTTGATACGCGGAATATCCGTTTTTTTCAGGTAAATTTTCCCTCAAAACATATCTCCGAACTGGTGATGGAGGAATGCCGTGAATTGGAAATTGATCCCCGAACACTCTATTCCAAAATGGCAACAATGGGATATATTGGACCTCCCATGGCTTTTCTGTCTCTTGATCAAATCCGCAAGGAAGAGGTCCTCCACAACGGAGATATCATTTTAAGTTTTGTTACGGAGGTCAGTAAATTCATGCAGGCAGGCTATGTGCTAAAGTACGAAGGATGAATGACGAAGAAGTCTCTACCGACCTTATGAACTCATGATCTAATGACAACGAGCAAACCCTATACACTGTTTTTACTTAGTCCACGCCAGCGCTTTATTAACTATCCCGCCCATTCCGAGCTGGCAAAGATCTTCGGGAAGAGACGTTTTATGATCCCGTTGGCTCTTCCTACTATTGCTGCCCTAACGCCTGATCACTATGCCATTCATATCTTCGATGAAGAGATTGAGAAAATTCCTGATCATCCCATACCTGATATTGTTGGGATCACCACATTGGCAGCTACGGCCAGCCGGGCATTTGAGTTGGGAGATCACTACCGGAAAATGGGAGCCATAGTCGTATATGGAGGACCTTACGCCTCTTTCCAGTCCGAAAAAGCATTGCAGCACGGAGATACTGTGGTTGTCGGGGAAGCTGAAGTCCTTTGGGCCATGGTACTGGAGGATTTTGAACAGGGAAAATTAAAATCCATCTACTCTTCGCCATCTTATGTTGATTACCGGAGATCGAAACCACCCCGTTGGGATCTTGTAAACATGAAGCGGATTTTCCAGGTTGCTATTCAGGTGTCACGAGGCTGTCCGTTCAACTGCGACTTTTGTCTGGTTACCAAAACCTTCGGCCGGAAGATGCGTTACCGGGATATTGACAACATAGTAGAAGAGATCAGGGCTGCCCCTTCGAAATATTTCTTCTTTGTTGACGATAACCTCACCATCAATAAACGATACGCCAACGAGTTGATGGAAGCGATCAAACCCCTGAAGATCTCCTGGGGATGCATGTGCAGCATTGATGTAGCCAGGGACGATGAACTGCTGAAGGCGATGGCAGATGCAGGCTGTTTCAATATCCTGATCGGGTTTGAATCACTCAATCCCGACAGCCTTGATGCCTCAAACAAACACCACAACCGACGCGGAACAATCTATGAAGAGGCTATCCGGAAAATCCATGCACACGGGATCCATATCAATGCCAGCTTCGTGGTAGGATTCGACAACGACACGCTGGAGGAGTTTGACAGAATCTTTGATTTTACTCTGAAGCATCATCTCCCGAATGTCAACCTGCACCTGCTCAATGCACCTCCCGGATCGGATATTTATACCCGTTACCAGCTCGAAGGGCGACTGATGAATTGCAATCCTGAACTTGGCGTTGGCCATTTTCCAACTATCCATTACATGAAAATGTCGCAGATTGAGCTGTTTGACAAATACATGGAAACCATTAAACGGCTTTACTCGTTTGATACAGTTCTCCAAAAAGCCAGAACGCTCTTTTCCGAAGGAACATTCACCCGCGAGGGAGGCGAGATTTCTGGCTGGATGAAAGCACGTCTTTCCTGGATCACGATAAAGGAGTTTCTGTTTACAACGGATTCCAAAAAGAGAGAGCTATTCTTTTTGATTATCCACCTGATCCGTACAGATAAAATTGCCATCGACAAGGGGCTTGGTTTTCTGCTGACTATGCTGGGATACAACCGTCATATCCTTGAACATCAACGACATATGGATATTTACCGAAAACTGGTGATTGAACAGGATCAGGGAGCCTGGGAAAAATTACCAATAACCAATAACCAATAACCAATGACCAATGACCAATATCGAATGACGTATGCCACATGATACTAAAACAGAAGATCCTTCCTGCTTCCGGCATCCGGCGTCCGGCATCCGGAACGTTGGCATTATCGGCGAAGGGAAAATGGGTTCCAGTATCTTCTATTCGCTGGTGAACCAACCTTACCATTTACGATGGATTGGAAGTACAACAGCAGACATTGACAGGCTTTCGCAGAATTTTCAAAAAAAGATCCGGCGTGCTCAAAAAACCGGAATGTTAAGCCAGGCTCATTTCGACTTATTGAGCAGTCAGACAATTATCTCCTCCGATCTTCGTGATGCATCGGATTGTGATTTAATTATTGAAGCAATACCTGAAGAGGTGTTACTGAAACAGGACCTCTTCAAGAGGTTAGACCTCATCGTAAAACCCTCCACTATTTTGGCATCAAATTCCTCCTCAATCAACCCTTCGATACTTTTTACCGGTACCCACCGGGATCATCAAATCATTGGAATCCATTATTTCTACCCTGTGATCTTAAAGGAGAGTGTTGAACTGACTTTCACCTTGCAAACGGCAGCGGAAGCTCGTGAAAATGCCCGATTATTTTTACAAAATACACATAAACGCATACTTGAATTAGATGAATCCAATAGCTTTATTTTGAATAGATTATTTCTTGACATTCAAAACGAAGCCTACAGGATCTGCGAGCAGGGAATCGTCTCGGAAGAGCAGATTGATCAACTGGTTAAAGAGCACCTCTTCCCAGTTGGAATTTTCGAATTCATGGACAGCGTCGGGATTGATATCCTATTAAATTCGATTAGAAACTATGTGGAAGCTTACCCAAATAAGGAGTATTATTCGGGGTTGGTTTCCCGTCTTCAAAAACTTGTTGATGATGGTAAAACCGGAAAAAAAACCGGTCAGGGTTTTTATCTTTACAAGGATAGCCTGCCTGTCATTCCGGTTCTATCACAAAAATTATCCCATAAGAAGATCAGCGAGATCATTGAATTCATGAAGTACACTTACCTGAATACTGCGAAACGTTTCACCATGCAATCGGGTTGTACGATAGGAGAAATGAACCTGGCGATCAAGGAATATCTCGGATTGGAAAAAGGCCCTTTTGAATAATTTTAGCGACTGGTTTCAGGGATATACATTTCTTTCCGATCTTTGTACAATATAATTAACACATCATGAAAAAATCAGGAACATTAATCATTGCCTTCGTCGGCATTTTAGTACTTTTTGCTGCGTTTATCAAACCGACAGATCCAGTTCCATCGAATGCGCCCAAGGGGATTCCGGACTCTGTATGGCAAGTAATCAGTAAATGTTGTCTGGACTGCCATGCAACTGATGGCAATGGAATGGCCAGAGCGAACGTTGATTTTGATAAATGGGACAGCTACACACCCGATAAACAGTTAGCTAAAGCCCAGGATATTTGTAATGAGCTCCAACAAGGGAAAATGCCTCCTTCAAAGTACCGTAAAAACAATCCGGAAGGAGTACCTACCGAATCGGAGACAGCGCGTGTTTGCAATTGGGTAAGACAAATGGAAAAATAGTTGCCTGATGGCTGGGAAGGTTGTTGTTACCGGGATGGGAATCGTTTCATCGCTCGGATTGGATCTTGAAACAAACTGGACTAATGTGGTGGCAGGCCAGAGCGGGATCCGGTATATCACCTTGTTTGATGCTTCAAAAAGCCAGACCAGGATTGCAGGCGAAGTTCCGGGGGGATTCGCCGAACATTCAAAACAGTACATTAAAAAGCGGGCAGCAAGTCAGATGACCCGTGTTACCAAAATGTGCGTTGTTGCTTCAAAAGATGCTGTCAGACACGCAGGCATCGATTTTGAACAAATGGATAAAACCCGTTGCTCAGTCATTATGGGAGTAGTAAGCACAGGGAACTCCAGTGTAGAAATCGACACTACTCCCCAGAACACTGTCTTTAAAAGCATGTCCAATTCCATGTCGGCCTGGGTTTCGCTTGAATACCAGCTGACAGGTCCGAATTATGCGGTCAACACGGCTTGTGCCTCTTCTGCCTATGCCCTTGCTGCCGGGTTTGACATGATCAGGAATCATCAGGCTGACATTGTACTGGTTGGCGGAGCTGACAGCATCATCAACAAGGAAGAGATTGAAGGTTTTAACGCCCTCTACGCCTTATCTGTTCAAAATGATCCTCCCGAACGGGCAAGCAAACCTTTTTCTGCCGACCGGGATGGATTCGTAATTGGAGAGGGAGCTGGCGTTATCATTCTCGAATCGGAAGAAAGCGCCATCAGGCGTGGTGCTGTCATCTATGCCGAACTTGCCGGTTATGGGCTGAGCAGCGAAGGTTACAACATCATGGCGCCTATGAAAGATGGCGAGGGGATGGCCTTTACGATGAACAAAGCGCTTTACTCTACCGGGCTTTCCGTTCATGAGGTTGATTATATCAATGCCCATGGAACCTCCACGGAGCTGAACGACCGGTATGAGACCCTGGCAATCAAACGGGTTTTTGGAGATCATGCACGACAAATCCCGGTTTCGTCATCAAAATCCATGCTGGGCCACACAATTGGAGCGGCAGGGACCATTGAAGGAATCATCACCACGCTGTCGCTTTATCACGGGATCATAACCCCTACTATCAATCTATTCAATCCTGATCCGGATCTTGACCTCGACTTTGTCCCACATGTTTTCAGAAAGCAAGAGATTCACGTTGCCTTATCCAATTCATTTGGGTTCGGGGGACATAACGCAACAATAGTTTTCAGAAAGTATTGATCATATTCTTTTCGTATAAAAAATTACGTATTTTTGTTCCCGATTGAATGCTAAAGTAACAGCAGATGGCTCAGATTACAGAACATACACGTGATGAGGTGCAAAAGATTGTATATGAATTTTTTGCGGATGAATGTGAAGTGGATATTTCAGAGATTTCCGATCAAACAAATATCATCAAAGACCTGGACGGAGATTCCTTGATGTTTCTTGAACTCATTGAGATCTTTAAAAAGAAATATAACCTGGAGATTGAGTTGAAAACCATCGGAAAATATGCAGTGAAGCACCCCGTCGAAACAATCGGTCAGTTAATTGATATGCAAATGCTCATCATTGAGCATGAAAACCATATCATGGATTTAGATTAAACTTCCTTTTTTTGTCCGCCTCGTCCAGTGTATTTGTTTTTCCCGCTTTCGTCAGGGATTATCGTGATGATAAGTCTTTTAATGTCAAGGGATTTGCTGATCATTTACAGCTAAAACTTGCTTTGGCATCTGATCTCGTTGACCCTGACCTCTCATTTTTTCACCCTGAAAACCAGACCTTTCTCGATCATGAGTTACGGACTCAATACATAGCGTTTATTTATGGCTGTTCCATTTCCGAAATACTTCAGGAACAAGGGATCTTCCCGGACCTGCTCTGCGGTTATAGCATGGGTATCTATGCTGCCCTGGTTCAGGGAGAAGCAGTTTCGTTTGAGAATGGTTTGTTACTGATACGCCATGCCTTTCAGGAGATCTCATACACCACTATGACCGGCCGGTTCGGAATGGCCGGAATCATCGGATTGACTGAACCTGATATCAAAAAAATTCTGAAAGAGTTTCCCGAAGTTGAGATCTCCAACCAGAACAGTGCCTACTCGTTTGTCCTTTCCGGACATCAGTGTGATCTCGAAAAAACACTGGCGATCGCGCGCACGGAAGGAGCTTTTCATGCCCGGATGCTCAATGTTACCATTCCCTACCACTCACATTTCCTAAAATCGGCTGCACTGCAATTTGCAAAATTCGTTTACAGCATTGATGTCCAATCGCTTAAGATTCCAATGATCTCCGTCCTAACTCAGGAACTACTTCATTCACAGGAAGATATTAAAACAGAGCTGGTGGAAAACCTCTATAAGCATTTCAACTGGCATGCCACACAGCAACGCATGCTGAGGATGGGTATGAACCGTTTCATTGAATGCGGGCCAGGAAAGAGCCTGAAGAAAAATTCGAAATTCATTGAGGGGGATTATCAGTTTATCTCACTTGAGGAAGCCCTTTAGCTACTTCTTTCAGGAGACATTCAGCCGGTAGCCGACATTGTATACATTTTCTATTTCCACACCTGAATTTCTCAGATGTTTGCGTAACCGGGAGATGAATACATCAAGACTCCGGCTGAAAAAGAAATGATCGTGCCCCCAGAGTGCAATGAGAAGATCCTCCCTCTTAACCACTTTATCCCGGTTTTTATAAAGGAAAGAGAACAATTCGGCTTCCCGGTGAGTCAGAGCATGTTTCTGACTGTCAATTGTAAGGATAAGATTTACCGGATCCCAGCTTACCAGCTGATTCACCTCTTTGCAGGAAGTCTGGTCGTCAGGCCGTTGAATGGTTCGCCGCTTCAGAAATACCTCTATCTTCAGTACCAGCTCCTCCATGCTATAGGGTTTGGTGATATAATCATCCCCCCCCAGTCTTAGTCCGCGTATTTTGTCTTCTTTTGAAGAACGTGCTGTCACGAAGATAATCGGGATCTCTACATCCATTTCACGGATTTTCTCTGCCAGCGTGAATCCATCCATTTTCGGTAGCATGATATCCAGGATGCAGAGATCATACCGGTTTTTCCCGAAACGTTCTATCGCTTCCTTTCCGTTATCGACTGCGTCGATGGCATATCCCTTCATAGCAAGATTGTCTCTTGTTACAAAAGATAGCGTCAGATCATCTTCGACATAGAGAATTTTTGGTCGTTCTTTCATCGGGGTATAGAAATAATAAACGTACAGCCTTCGCCTGGTTCGCTCCTGAGCGAAATCTTCCACTTGTGTGCCTTACAGGTATTCCTGACATAATATAAGCCAAGTCCGAATCCCTTGATATCATGTACATTCCCTGTTGGAATCCGAAAAAATTTACGAAACACTTTTTTTTGAAAACCCGGGGCTATCCCAGGCCCGTTATCACAGATCCGAAGGAATATATATTTAGTTCCGCGCAGGGTTTCAATCAGGATAACCGGTTTGTCCCCACTATATTTCAAGGCATTATCCAGAAGGTTATAGATGATGTTGGTCAGATGCACCGGATCAGCATGGATTTTTTCTACTTCAGGGGAAAGTTGTGTAGAAATGGCAGCTTCTTTCCCTGAATTGCTCCGGCAATTCTCGACAACCGGGTTGATCAGCTCATTTAGTTCGATTGATTCTCTTTTAAGTTCAAATCCTGCTTTTTCGATGCGTGCAATTTGTAAAACCTTGTCCACCAACATGTTTAAACGATGGTTTTCCTGCTTGATGATATTTCCATAAACTGATAACCGTTGGGGATCGCTTGTGATCAAGGGATGGGTAACTACATCTGCAGAGATATTGATGGTTGAGATCGGTGTTTTGAATTCGTGTGTCATATTGTTGATGAAATCTTTCTGTAATTCCGACAATCGTTTCTGCCTGAAGATCACCAGGATAGAATAGCTGAAGAACAGCACTAATGCGAGAAGGATTCCCGTCAGGATCAACCAGATGGTCATATTGCTGACGATCGTATTCTGGATGGAGGGAAACCTGATTCCAAAGTAATAGAAGTACTCATTGTATTTTGGAAGATTCGACGAGGGGGAGAAATTTTTATTCCCTCTCTGGGAAGGAATATAGTTACCGTAAACCATCTTATCGTTATGGCAATCGTAGATCGCATATTCATAATCCACATCCAGTCCGATCCGTGAGAATTCACTTTTCAGATAGTACTCAAGGATATTTGCGTCAATAACACTGTTGATATTGACAACAAAGTAGTTGGAAGAGAGTTGGTTCACAGGGTTTTCATGGGGTGGAACCGTCTCGTTGTAAAGATACATCTTCTGGGCAACACTATTCAGTACGATGGAGATCGTCTCATTCACCTGCTTCTCATTCATATTCCAGGCCTTGAGAAGCCAATAGACCTGAATAGTAACGATAGCGATGATGGCAAACGTCCCAAACAGGATGACGAACCTTACCTGATTGTGCTTCATCCGGATAGAATGAGATGGTGAGTTCAAAAATAGGTTAAAATCAGTTTACCTGCTTGAATTTTACCTTTCATTTACATTCTTTTACCTTTTATTAACACAGCGATTGTTGAAATGATCAGACTTTTGCATAAACATTTTAAAACCATTTTTATGAAAAAAACAGCATTTCTTGCCATCCTCCTTTTCGTTTCCACTTCAGTAGCCGTTTTGGCTCAGGCAACGGTTTCTCATCCGCCTGCAAAGGATTCTCAGGAGAAAAAAAGTGGCCCGGTTGCCGTATTTGATAAAACCATCAACGATTACGGCAACATCGATCAGGGGATTCCCAAAACAGCTGAATTCACCCTGACCAATAATGGGGATGAACCTTTGCTGATCAGCTATGCAAAAGCATCCTGTGGCTGCACTAACCTAAAGTATTCGAATGAGCCGATCCTTCCAAAAAAGTCTACAACGATTTCGGTAACATACAATGCAGCAGCACCCGGGCCTTTCATCAAAACCATCACAATTCAAACCAATGCCAGTGAGACCAGGGTAGTTCTCCAGATAAAAGGGATTGTTGTTAAGAAAGAAGAACCTGCTCCGGAGACTAACTAATTGAGCATTCCTGCAACTCAGTCATAATCATGCATCATCGTTCGATGGTGCATTATTCTTTCCGGAGGTCAGGTTTCCGGTTCATAACCTCTTTTCTGATTCTCAGCAAAGTGCGGAACATCGGTTCGGAGAGTTCATTTTTTTTTCGGAGTGAGATCGCTCGTTGGAGCATCTCCGGGGAGGGGGAACTCTCTGACGCGGGGAGGCAGTTATGAAAGGCATCCCGGATATCTCTCAGCATGGCATCCAGTTCCATTTTGGGAGTATGTGCTGAAAAGTAATAGGGAGAGGGATGAAATAGCGGATCTCCTTTACGGATATATCCCTCCTTCAGGGCAATCGTTTCGAGGGGGGTATTGGGATAGATCCTTAAACCGGCATGCATCAGCACCATGTCCTCTTCACTGATATAGTGCTGTATAAATTCCCTCGTTTGAATGACCGTTTCAGGTGTCTCTCCCGGTCCTCCGAACAGGAAAAACCACATCGTTGGAAGGTTATATTCTCTGATCAAGAGGGCAGTACGTTCAATGTCTTCCCGGGTAAACCCTTTCCTGAGGTTTTTAATCACCGTAGGAGCCGCGCTTTCAGGTGTGACGTCAATTTGTCTGAAGCCAGCCTCCAACATCAGGTCAAAAAGCTCTTTACTGGTATGCTTCGGATTCACCCCCATCGTCCGTAAATGTGGCCGGATCTTTCTTCTAACAATAGCGCGACAGATGTTTTCTGCCTGCCCTACCGGATCATTAAAGGTGGAATCCACAAACTCAAAGGTGACGTTACCAACTCTATCCATCGCTTCTTGAATCTCCTTTGCTACCGCATCAGGATCTCTCAACCGGTACTTTTTCCCCTCCAGCGCCGGATAGGTGCAATAAATGCACCCGAAGGAACAACCGCGTTTAGTTTGAATGCTGTAAACCCCGCGTTGCGTATATGCATTAAAATCAATATGCTTGTCCAGTTCTGAAAAAGGTACCGTGTTATATGCCAGAAAGATGTTTGAGGAGAAATCAGACCTGGCAGCGTCCTTATTAACAATAATTTGTGGCAGATCGTCCACCGTTTTCCCTTCATCCAATCGCTGAAGCAACCGGAAAAATGCCTCCTCTCCCTCTCCAATCACTCCATAATCGGCTCCGGTTAACAACATCACCTCCTGAGGGAAAATACTGAAGCCACTGCCTCCGAGGATCAATGGTACCCGGGTAATGGCTTTAACCGGATGAATAAAATCCCGGAGGATCCTGTCCATATAGAAGATGGTCCGGTCGGCAACT
>JAFGNY010000112.1 GCA_016926765.1 Bacteroidales bacterium
AAAGTCGAGATCCTTGCCATCCCATCAAAAGAGTTCAAGGTTTCGGTGATGATCGACTACGAATCGAAGATCCTCACCACCCAGAATGCCATCCTTACCGATCTGAAGCAGTTCAGAACAGAGTTTGCCCCCTGCCGGACCTTCGTTTTCCTCCATGAGCTGGAATACCTGCTCAACAACAACCTGATCAAAGGGGGTGACCTGAGCAACGCGATCGTGTTTGTCGACAGGATGATTTCCCAGGACGAGCTGGATCACCTGGCTCATGTCTTCAACAAACCCCGTGTAGAGGTCCTTCGAGAAGGAATCCTGAACAACCTGGAGCTTCTCTACCCAAATGAACCGGCGCGCCACAAGCTGCTGGATGTCATCGGGGACCTGGCCCTCGTCGGGATGCCGATCAAGGCACACATCATTGCTACCCGGCCCGGCCATCACTCGAACATTCAGTTTGCCCGGCTGGTCAGAGATCTCATCCGGAAATCCCGGAAAACAGATACCATCCACACCTTTGACCTGAACAAAACACCCCTCTACGACATCAACCAGATCCAGGAGATGCTCCCTCACCGGCCTCCTTTCCTGCTGATCGACAGGATTCTCGAGATGGGGGCCGACTATGTTGTTGGATTGAAGAACGTGACAATGAATGAAGCCTTTTTTATGGGACATTTTCCGGGAAACCCCGTTATGCCCGGCGTGCTCCAGATTGAGGCGATGGCCCAGACCGGAGGCATCCTGGCGTTGAAAACCGTTGATGATCCGCAAAATTACACAACCCTTTTCCTTAAGATAGAACACGTCAAATTCAGGCATAAGGTAGTGCCCGGCGACACTGTCATCTTCTACAACCAACTCAATGCACCCATACGCCGGGGATTGATCTCCATGAAAGGCGTTGCTTACGTCGGACAAAAGGTGGTGATGGAAGCCGAGATGATGGCACAGATCCAACGTAAATAACACCCCATGAACCAACCCTTAGCATACGTCCACCCACAGGCCCGACTCGCCCCCAATGTAGTCATCGAACCCTTTGTTACCATTGATAAAAACGTGACGATCGAAGAGGGGACCTGGATAGGCTCCAATGTCACTATCATGGAAGGAGCCCGGATCGGCAGGAATTGCCGGATCTTTCCGGGAGCGGTCATCTCTGCCATCCCTCAGGATCTGAAGTTCGCCGGAGAAGAGACCATTGTCAAAATAGGCGACAATGTAACGATCCGCGAGTACGTGACCGTCAACCGCGGTACCAAAGCCAACAACGAAACAGTGATCGGGGATAACACCCTGCTGATGGCCTATGTCCATATTGCCCACGACTGTATCATCGGCAACAATGTTGTTCTGGGGAATGCCACCAACCTGGCCGGTCACATCGAGATCGACGACTGGGCTATCATCGGCGGGATGGTAGCCGTACATCAATTCTCCCACATCGGCGTTCATACAATGATCTCGGGAGGAAGCCTTGTACGAAAAGATGTACCTCCCTTTACGAAAGCTGCACGGGAGCCCATCTCCTACGTGGGAGTAAACTCCATCGGGCTTCGCCGCCGCGGTTTTACTTCCGAGCAGATCAACCAGATCCAGGACATTTACAGAACCATCTACCTGAGAGGGTACAATGTATCGCGTGCCGTCGAGATCATTGAAGCAGATGTGCCGGCCACCCCCGAACGCGATGAGATCCTCAGCTTCATCACCAATTCGAGTCGCGGCATCATGAAAGGTTTCGGAAAAAACAACCGCGATAAATAAACTCCTTCCGGCATGACGATCACCCTCAACGGGATTGGCAAGAAATTCAATACAGAGTGGATCTTCCGTAACCTCACCCACCGGTTTGAGACCGGCGGGCGCACGGTGATCACCGGCCGGAACGGATCCGGGAAATCGACACTTCTGCAGGTGATCGCAGGCAATATCCACCACACGGAAGGGAGTATCGAATACAACCATAACGGGAAAACAATCCCCGACACGGAGATCTTCCGATCCCTCTCGCTGGTAGCCCCCTACCAGGAGCTGATCGAAGAGTTCACCCTGAAAGAGATGCTGGAGTTCCATTTCTCTTTCAAACCAATCATCGACGGGTTCACCATCCCTGCGATCATCGACCTGCTCTCCTTCACCCAGGCCAAAACGAAACCTATTCTGAATTACTCTTCAGGGATGAAGCAACGGGTTAAGCTTGTCTGCGCCCTGCTGAGCAACACTCCCCTGCTCTTCCTCGATGAGCCTACCACCAACCTCGATACCGCCGGCATCGATTTCTACCTTCAACTGATTGACACCCATGCCAGAGACCGAACAATCCTCGTCTGCTCCAACATGCAGCTGATGGAGAGCGGTTTCTGCGAGAGTGAAATCAGGATTGAGGAATTTAAGTAGACAAGCGGACAAGCGGACAAGCGGACAAGCGGACAAGCGGATAGGTAAATACGTTGATTATTAGGGTAATGTTTAGTTTTTTTGACTTTTTCCTTCGCTTTCCTTCGGTATTCGCTTAATATTCCTTCAGTCTTCGCTTCATTTAGGTACTTGAGACTGAATTTTGCCTTCTGGATGGGGTGACGGGAGTTGAGAATTGAGAATGGCTACTATCCAATATCCAATATCACCATCCGGCATCCGGTATCCGGCATCCGGGATCTCCTATCCCTTATCCCCTTTCCCCTATCAATTGTTTCAATCTGGCCAGCTCTTTCCACTTTTTACGGGCTTCTTCGGCAGGGATGCCCCAGTAGGTCTTGCCTCCGGGAAGCGACTTATCGATTCCCGACATGGCATAAACGACGGCTCCTTTGCCGATGACGAGGTCTTTGTTGACGGAAACGCGTGCCCACAGGATCACATCGTCTTCGATGCGTGTCACGCCGGCAATGGCACAATGAGCTCCGATGAGGCAGTTGCGGCCGACAAAGGTGTCGTGGCCAATCTGCACATGATTGTCAATCTTGCTCCCCTCAGAAATGACGGTATCTCCCGATACCCCTTTGTCGACCGAGGTCAGCGCCCCGATCTCCACCCGGTCCTCCAAAACGACCCTGCCGCACGATTCCAGTTTGTGCCAGCCGTCGGGACGTTTCTGAAAATAGTACGCATCGGCCCCGATCACAGCGCCGGAATGAATGATCACCTCGTTCCCGATCACCGAATGGTCGTAAATACTGGCATTGGCATGGATCAGACAGTTTTTGCCGATCGTGACATGGTTGCCGATAAACGCTCCGGGCTGAATGAATGTTCCCTCTCCGATTGTTGCCGACGGGCTGACCATGCTCACTGAAGGTTCGAAGGAGCGAAAACGTAAAACCAGCGAGACATAATCGTCGAAAGGCCGGTCAGAAAGGATCAGCGCTTTCCCTTCAGGACACTCTACCTCTTTGTTGATCAGGATCGTGGTGGCTTTGGAATTAAGCGCTTTGGTGTAATATTTCGGATGGTCGACAAAGGTCAGATCGCCTGGCTCTACCATATGGATCTCGTTGATCCCGAAGACAAGATGCGCAGGATCCCCGATAAATTTCGCACCGATTGTGTCGGCCAGTTCATTGAGCGATA
Organism: Bacteroidales bacterium; assembly: GCA_016926765.1. Lineage (GTDB taxonomy): Bacteria > Bacteroidota > Bacteroidia > Bacteroidales > FEN-979 > QYOJ01. The sequence goes on from JAFGNY010000112.1 coordinate 3,571, forward strand.
TGGGATGAGGGAGTTTCATGGTGATGTGGTGATATGGTGATGTGGTGATATGGTGATGTGGTGATGTGGTGCCGTGGTGATATGGTGAAAATTATAAATCGAAAATCGAAAATCTCTTTATCCTTTCACCCTCTCTCCGTATTCGCCCGTGCGCGTGTCGACCTTGATCACCTCTCCGGTTTCGATGAAGAGAGGAACCTTCACCACAGCGCCTGTCTCCAGAGTAGCATCTTTCATGGCATTTGTGGCGGTATTCCCGCGGAATCCTGGTTCGGTATAGGTAATGAGCAACTCGACATACGACGGCAGATCACAGTTCAGCGGGGTCTCCGTATCTGCATGGAACACAATTTCCACCTCCTGTCCCTCTTTCAGAAACTGTGGGGCGCTGATCATCTCTTCAGGAATGGGGATCTGCTCAAACGTCTCGGTATGCATGAAATGATAGCCGGTGTCATCTTTGAACAAGTATTGATGCGGGCGGCGTTCCACGCGGGCAATCTCTATTTTCTCGCCGGAGTTGAAGGTGTTCGGGATCACTCTTCCCGTACGTAAACTCTTTAGTTTTGTACGCACGAAAGCGCCTCCCTTCCCGGGTTTCACATGCTGAAATTCCACAACTGAAAAAAGGTCGTTATTGAAATCTATCACCAGTCCGTTTCTGATATCTGCTGTTGTTGCCATAAAAAATGTGAATCGTAATTAGTTGTTTTCAGGGGCGCAAAGTTAGTGAATATTATGAAAGGAAAAAATCAGTGGGCAGTGGGCCTACTGCCTACTGCCCACTGCCTACTGCTCGTCCGCTTTATTCTGGTACATATCGAGGGCGATGAGCATGGCCATGAAGGCCCATACCGGGATGGAGGCTTTGTCGGTGTCGAGGAAGTTGTTCAGGGTTCCGTGGAAGAAGTAGGTGATGAGTCCCAAAAGTACGGTGAGGCTCAGAAGCCTGGTTTCGGGAGTTTTTGCCTGTTTGTGGACTTTGACCCCGTAGACGATGACCATGATCACCAGGGTGAGCATGATCAGCATACCGGGCAGGCCCTCTTCGGAGAGAGGGCCGATGAATTCGCTGTGGGCATTCCCCCGGTCGCCGGCATTGGTGCTGATCAGCGTCTTCTCATTTGACAGCTGAAATGGCGCATATTCAAACTGGTAGGTGCCCGGCCCAAAGCCAAAGACCGGCCGCTCTTTAAACATCCTGAACGCCGATGCCCACCGGTTGATCCGTTCCAGGTTTGAGTCGTCGGTAGAGATGTTGGAAATAGACTGGACATGTTCGGTAAAATCTCCGGAAGTGCCTTGTTTGTTTCGTTCCAGAACATCCCAGATCTGTTGCTGAAAAATAAAAAAGAAGATCAGAAGCCCTCCGGTTACTACGGCAATCCACTTGAATTTGATCCGGAAAAGAATGATCAGATAGACGATCAGGGTAGCCACCACGGCGATCCAGGCAGCACGGCAGAAGGAAAGATACAATGCTACCAGCAGGATCACCAGGATGATCAGGGAAAAGAAGCGGGTGGTCTTGCTGTAGACTTTGCTGAAGCTAAATCCGACAAAGATGGGCAGAAACAGGGCGAGGATCGCACCGTATGCTGTGTGGTCATTGTAGAAAGGCTCCATCACCCAGTGCCCGGCCTCCTCCTCAAAACCATAGGTGGAGTGCACCATCACCGTGTAAAAGATCACGCCCATCAGGGGGATGGTATAAAGCCAGATGAAGAGTCGGATATTCTGCGTCTTCCTGAAAAGAAGGATCCCGAGAAAATAAAAGGGGATGACAAACCATAACCTGGCAAGCAGGTACTTGAAGGATACCAGCGGGATCTGGCTGGTCAAACTGGTAATAAACATCCAGAGCAGTGAAATCAGGACAACAATACTCACCGGGTGTGTCCAGATCTTCCGGTCGAAATCATTTTTGTAGAAAAGCTTCAGGATGAAAATAAGGAACACCCCGAACAGGAGCGGCTCGGTAGGAACTGAGATCCCTGCCCCTAATTCATACTGTACAATGTTGATGGCAATAGGCGTTGTGAAGACGATGAGAAACAGGATCCAGTCGAGCCGTGTAACGAAGAAGTAAAGCAGTATCAGGAGGAGCGGGATGGCCAGGGTATAATAGAGGTCCTTATACACCATGTAGGCGTTGAGGAGGATATAGCCAACGCTGATGATGTAAACCCACACCACTTTGTATTTCTCCAAAAACCGGGAGATCTCCGTTCCCTTCAGGAAGTTAGGCATGCTGCTGCGAAAACTGTTTTACAAACCGGCTCCGTTCGATCAGTCCGATCACGATCATCGCAAGCGATAATACCGCAAGTACCGACACTACCACAATCAGCCAGCGGATCGGGGAGGCTTTCTTATCGGAAACAAAAGGTTTGGTCAGCACATTCATGTGAGTATAATTGCGGTTGTAGTCGAGCAATGCCCTGTCGTAGTCGAGTTTGAAGACGGCAAACTCTTCGGTTTCGGCGGCCATCATCTCCTGGATCAGCAGCATCTCGGATCCTTTTTCCTCGATGTTCTTCTTGTACTTAACCGCTTCATTGTACCGTCCCGACTGGCTTCCCGTTCCAAGCAGGGCACGCATCACCTCACGTGTTTGTGCCTGATATTCCATCAACCCGTATTTTGTTCCCAGCTCTTCGGCCCGCTGCTTCAGCGAGTCGATCTTCATCTTCTTATCGTTGACGATGGTTTCGTAGTTGATGACCACCTCATAGAATTTTTCCTTGTGCATCTGTCGTACCTTCATGTTGTAATACTCGAGGATGGCATTCACCATATCGCACGCCATCCGGGGATCGGGATCCAGCACTTCAACATTTACGGCTTCGTACGGTGTTTTACTGATCTTCACCCGTTTGGTAAAGATCCAGTAAAGCGTACTGGTAAAATATTTGTAACTGGAATCTATTTTCCAGTGGGCAGCAAGATCAAATTTCCGGATCACACTATCCCGGATATCCCCTGAGTTGAGGATCTCGATCATCTGTTCCGTCTCATTTTCATCAGAATATGGGGCTACGTTGGAAGGGTAGACCACCGCATAGGATTTATAGAGCGGGGTGATCACCATGGGTCCCGAGAGGATCACCGAAAGGATGATGGCCAGGACGATGATGACCGCGAGGTGGAATTTCCACCGGAACAGGATATCAACGATGTTCTTGCTGTTGAAAAAGGGTTCCATATACGTTGTTTTGAGTTTGCTGAATTTGGGTTGGTTACGATTGCCCCAATTGAAATTTCTTCTGGGCATTGGCAGCCGAAATCTTCTCGATCACCATGATGATGATGATGGTAAGAAAAAGCGCTGAGATGGTAGATACGAGCGTGATCAGCCAGCGGATCGGATAGGATTTTTTCTCTGCTTTATAGGCATCGCTGACGATAAATTTTTGCGGAATATTTTCCTGGGCATCCACCTTGGCCTCTTTGAGCCTGGATTGGAGGAGGGTCAGTTGTTCGGTCTTGAATTCCAACGCATTTTTCAGCGACATGTAAATGCCTCCGTACATCCCAAGCACATCCAGCCGGCGCTGCAGCGCTCTCTGGGCTACAGTATTGCCATTCATGATAGAGATAGCCATCTGCTGGTTCAGCACCTGTGACTGGTATTCCACATCATTCACCCCCAGTTTCCCGAGACTGACCAACGAATCCACGATGACATAGACCTCACTCTGCAGGTTGTTGTATTCCTCTTCCACGATCGACAATCCCTGGATCGCCCTGAGGTGCTGCATTTCATTCTTCGTGGAGTCGAGGAGCGCTGCAATGGTATTGGCGATGTCGGCAGCCAGCTGGGGATCGGTATCGTAGACGGTGATCTGGACCGCCATAAAAGGAGTACGGCGAAAACTGATATTCCGGTCGTATTCATCAAAAAGCCTGGAATATTTGTATCTGGCTGTGGAATCGATCCCGTAATGCTCCATCAGATTGTATTTCCGTATCACACGATCACGGATCTTATTGGAATGCAGGATCTGCATCAACTGTTCGGCCTGTTCGTCTTCACCGAACGACATCAGGTCTTCCCCTTTCTGGCTGTTCTCTGTCAGCAGAGCTTTGGAGACTGAGTTGGTACTGGCCGGGAACAGGATGACAGTAGACCGGTACTTGGGTGTGATAAACCAGGGGAGCGAAAAAAACCAGGAGCCAATCAGCGCCACCATCATCACGATGAAGAGGGATTTACGCCATTTATACAGGAAGATCACGATGTTGGAAGAGTCGAAATCTTCCCTTCTTGAAGGATCATGGATCATAGGAAATCGATCAAAATTTTGCCAAAGGTAGAGTTTTTTAGCAAATGAACAAAGAAGCATCCGGAATGGTACAGTCATCAGCTCTCCCTGCGGAGAATCCTGAACAGCGCGTTGAAATTGAAAAGACGCAGAATCACCGCCAGGAAAAAAGAGCCGGCGAGGGCGATGGTGAGGTTGGCAAGCCACGCTTGATCAGCGGGTATGCCCGGTACCAGGATGGTGATCCGGTGCGATAGCCAGGTAAGGAAGATCACCCCTGCTATGAAGACCCCCAGTGTGATAAGGAAACGGTAATTTACCCTGAACCTGAAGATCCTCTGAACAAGGAACACCTGGGCAATGGCGGCAACCAGCTGGGTGGAGAAACTCGAGATGGCGCTGCCGTAAGCCAGGAATCTGGGGATGAGCAGCAGGTTGACCAAGAGGTTGATACCAAGGCTGATGCCGGCCACGATATTGAGTTCTTTCAGGTTTCCGTTGGCTGTCAACAGGGTTCCGAAAATGTAGGTGGTGGAGATCGACACAAAGCCGAGCATCAGTAACTGAAACACGGGAGCCGACTGTGTGGTATCTGTATCGTAGAGAAGGCTCATGATCTCGCCGCTGTAGAAGAAGGAGGCGACAGCGATGATGACCGCCGTGGTGATGATGAGGGTAAAGGAGAGTTTCAGCATCTGGGCTACCGGCTCTTTCTGCTTGATCATCTTGGAGAAGATGGGGACCAGCAGCACGGCGAAAAGGAAGGAGATCATCGAGGCGGCATCCAGAAGCCGGAACCCATGGGCATAGATGCCGGCCTGTTCGTTTCCGAGCGATTCTCCCAGGATCCCTTCCAGCATCACCGGGTCGAGCCGGTTGTAAAGCGACATCAGCAGAACCATCAGGGCGAAAGGCATACTTTTTTTGACGATCATCAGGAAGAAAGGCCAGTTCCAGTTCAACCGGCGGAATCCCGATTTCCGGATGACGATGTAAAAGGCAATGACCGCTGTGATGGAATAGGCCGCCGTCTGGCTATAGACAAACCATTCGATCCGGAAAGGGAGGTGAGTTAAATTCCCCCAGAGGAGCACGCCGCAGAAGAGGATCATCAGCAGGCGGTCGAGGATGGAGAGGAAACTGTCTGTTTTGAACAACAGCAAGCCGGAGATGTTGGAGCGCAGGTACAGGATGAAGGAGGCAAGAAACTGGTTGAAGGCAAGAAATGCCAGCAGGTATAGCTGACCGCCCGAGTAACCCATCACGAAAACAGCGATCAGGTAGGTGATCAGGAAGAAGACGAGCCCGAGCAACAACTTCAGCACCACGATCCCTGAAAAGTGTTTATTCAGCAGGTGGTTATGCTGGGCGATGTTTCGGTTATTGAAGTTGGTGATTCCCAGGTCGAGAAGGATATTGAAGAGAAAGGAGAAGTTGAAGATCACAAAGTAGAATCCATACTCTCCCACGCCTACGGTATTTTGAACGGTACGGTCAATCCCGAAAATCCAGAATGGCTTGATCAGCAGGTTTAAAAAGAGAAGCAGTCCCAGATTTGTCAGAAATTTTCGTTGCATGGATTGAGGGAAAAATTCCGGGAAGATGAAGAAATGGGTTAATTTTCGAAAAAAATTTGTGATATTTGCTACAAAGTTACAAATAATCTGAACGACGAAACATGATCATGCGATGGAGATAGCGGTCAACACCCGGTTATTGCTGAAAGACAAACTCGAAGGGATCGGGTGGTTTACCTATGAATCACTCAAGCGGATCACCACACAGCATCCTGAACACCATTTTTATTTCATTTTCGACCGGCCTTTTTCGGAAGATTTTATCTTCTCCACGAACATCACACCGCTGGTTCAGTTCCCTCCTGCCCGTCATCCTCTCCTCTATTATACCTGGTTTGAATGCAGCCTCCCCTCTCTGCTCGACAAATTAAAGCCCGATCTCTTTCTCTCTCCCGACGGATTTCTCTCCCTGCGTTACAAAGGAAAATCGATGAATGT
>JAFGNY010000113.1 GCA_016926765.1 Bacteroidales bacterium
GCATCTGGCGCCATTCAGAGCCATTGAAAAATTCAAACAGGTCTGCTTGTGTATTGTAGATGATCAGTCCTACATCCGGTAAAATTTCATCCCGTTGAGCCTTGGTGAGCCGCGGGATCAGAATCCCTCTATCGGTAGCCGATATATCCAGGATTGCCGAATGATGGGGGGCTGAGCTCCCTGTTTTAATCGCCACACCCGTGACGGGTTGCGTACCGGTGGCACCCGGCACACCCGTGGATGTAACACAGAGAGAGATCCACTGAATACCATTGTAGTAGTCAAGTAAATTGGTGGATGTATTATAAATAAGCGACCCTTCAGCTGGAGAAAGGATTGCTCCTGGTGTGGTTCGGGGGATCAGCACGCCTCTCGACGGATCATCGACATCCAACATCGCTGATTTTTTAGGCTGAACGAAAGCAGAGACGCTTATCAAGGTTCCGCCTCCGGCCTGCAAGGTTCCCGTACTGGTCGAAGTAATTTCCGATTCCACCTTTACCCAGTAAGTACCGTTATAGTAATTAACCTGGTTTTCCGTGGAGTTGAAAATCAACAGTCCGGTCTCCGGGGAAGGTATCAGATCTCTGGTTGCTGTGGAAAGTCTCGGGAGGATTATCCCACGATTAAAAGCCTTCACATCCAACATGGCTGAATTATCGGGAAAAGTTCCATCCGTATTAATACTCACCTGTGCCACAAGCAAATAGCTGTGAATTAGACAAGTAAAGAGAACTGTGAGGGTTTTTTGCATGACTATTAGTTAAGGCTGGTAATTGCAATGATCGAAAACCGTACTTTCACGATCTGGTATATTACATCCAAATGTAAACCATTGCATACAAAAAAGCAAGTAATTTCCCAAACTTGCGCATATTTCCCGTGGTTAGGTAAAGTCATAAGCCGGAAATCAGAAGACCGGAATAGCCCATGAGAAGCAAGAAGTTTTGATGATCTACACAGGTTCCACCCTCTCAACCGGGTACCAGAAAGCTACCTTGATCACCTTCTCTTCATCTTCCCTGAAAAGATTCATTAAGTCGATGATCCTGTCCTCCTTTGGAAAGAAGCTGTGACAGTATCGTGGAGTGAGGTATTCCCGGTAACTTCCGAAATTCCGGATCGTTCCCCTCGAAACCTCAATCCAGATCGTCCGCTGATCGTCACCCCCACAGGTCTTTATTCCGGTCATGACCGAATAGATATCCTCCATCTTTTGCCTGATTTCACTGGTAATTAAGTTCCGGAGAAATTCTTTATTCTCCAGAATAGCATCAACCTGAGGCGCAAATAATAACATCTTTTTTTTTGATAAAGATACATCGAAAAACCTTATAAACTTAATCGGTCTGACTTGATCCTTCTTATCACAGGGCTCAGGGGGAGAACCCCTGTTGAACAGTTTTTCAGAATTACCAGGGTATAAAGGTTCCAGGCTATCCGCAGGTAAACAGGTTGTAATTTTCGGTTACCACATTATCTCCAACAGGATGTCACTCAAGTAGGAACCACCTGCGGTAGATCTCCTCATAGGTGCCGTCGTTCTTCAGTTCGTCCAAAGCCTTTTGCCAGTCCTCAACAATGGACGGGGAGGTGTTTTTCGAGAAGGCAATGTAGTAATCCGACGACATCAGCGCAAAGGCCGGAGTCACCTGACTGATGCCGAATCCCGCTTCGATCAGGATGTCGGGAAAGGTTATGGAAGTGCAGACGAAAGCCTGGATCTCGCCGTTCATCAGCTTCCTGGTCTGTTCGATGGGATCGCTGCCGGATACCAGGTTGGAGAATCCCAGCGAACGGAGGTACTGGTCGGAGAACCAGGAGCTGACCGTTCCCACCGTCGTAAGGTTTTTCGCATCATCCAGGGTATTGATCACGACCCCTGAGCCGTTTTGAATATAAAAATAAGTGGTGTTGGTTCCCAACGGTCCGACCCACTGGAACAGGGTATCCCTGATCTCTGTCCGGTCCATGGTGAAGAGGCAGAAATTGGGATTGATCAGGGCCAGGTCATACCCGATACTCCACAATGTCAGCGTAATATCAGCATAGAATCCGTTCTTTTTCATGATCTCCCTGACTACCTCTGTGCCGAAACCGGTGATGTCCCCATAGGCATCGCGGAAGGTGAGCGGAGGGTAGTTTTCCGTGTAGATCTGGAAGCTGCCCGGGAAATCAGAGGTGTTCAGGAAAGTACGGCAGAGGGAGGCCATGACGCCATTTTCCTTCAACAGGTCAATCTGGCGCTGGAAGTCGGCCACAACGTTATCGGGAACATTTCTGTTGAATGCAAAATAAACCAGATCTGTCCGGATGGTCAGTCTTTCGGCCACCGAATAGATGGATTTTCCGAGGTTACCCAGTGCTGCTTCAGCAGTAAGCCGGTCAGAAGGAAAGAGATCGATCTCTCCCTTCAGCAGTTTATCGAAGGCTCCGATATGGTTGGTACAATAGACCAGGTTGGTAAACCCCTGCCCCTCCAGGTACTGGGTGATGGCATAGTCAGGCACGACGCCGATTTTACCGATGCCTTTAGCCTCCTCCAGAGAGCTGATCCGGATCGTACTACCGGCCACTGAATAGAAAATCCAGTCGAGGCTCGCGATCGGCCCGGCCCACTTGAACAGGTCTTTGCGTTCTTCGTTCAGTACAGTGGAGAACAGGACGGCGTTGCCGGTGTTCAACGCCGTGGTATAGGCCTGGTCCCATGGCAATACCGTTACCCCGAAGGGAATCTCCAGCTCTCCGCATATCCGTTTGAGTAGTTCCGGAGCCAGGCCCGTCAGTACGTCGTTTTCGGTATAGTTGAACGGCTCGTACTCCTCTGTCAGAAAACTGAAGGTGTAAGGATAGGAGGATGGTTTACTCTCTTTTTTACATGCTGGAGATAGGGCCATCAGCCATACAATGAATGTTGCGACCAGCAGATAACGATTTTGTCTGAACATACTAAAGAATCAGGGGTTAATCCTGCAAAGATAAAAAATTTGACTTCGATGTTCGATGGGGCGATTGAAGATTGAATCTGGGATTTCAGACTTGAAATTTTATTTTCCGTTGTATCAGACTGGTTTTTTTTATGGCAATACTGGTGTTGTAGCCATGTATGTAGCCTCATAGCTGATTGCCGCATCAAAAATCTCTTGAACAAACTGAGGAGCAATCAGTTGGGTGGCTTCAGCATTGGGATGGCTGTCACCCGGAGATGCGGCATAACTGCTTAGCATCATGCCATCAGGGCCTGTCAGTTTGCTAAAAAAGTCAAAAACATAGGCATTTGGGGGAAATGTACTGTAACCGGCATCCAATCCTGCAGCCAGGGTGTCTTTGGCCCATTTACAGAAATCCCGCGACAATGCCGCCTCTGAGGAGTTGGTTGAGTTAGGTTCCAGTGGCGCATTGGTCCACAGAACGAAAAAATTCTCCGGAAGGGATTCAGCCACTTGCAAAATATGACGCCAATGCCACTTGTAGTTGTACACCGATTTCAAATAGGGGGTCAGGGTATCTTCCGGTGACCCCACTGACACCATTGCTGAGGAGGGGAAGCATGACTTAATGACAATGATCCGGTTGCCGGGAAGATAGTACCCGATGCCTGTATAGGGATCCGGGTCCTCAAAAAAAGCATGTTGTGTCGCCCATTCGTTATCTGAAGGCGCCCACCACTCTTCATCCATCATCACCATCTCATCTCCTGTGTATCCATGTGTGGTGTTGTAAGCTATCATCTCCTGCGGTATACTGGTACTGCTGCCATTTGGGCCCCAGATGTTGGCTCCTGTGGAGTGATGCAAAAATATACCACTCCGGAATTGAAGGGGTTCAGGAGGATTCTGTACCGTGACCTGAAACTCACAGGTTTCTGTTCCGGAATAAAGGGTAAAATCGTTCAGTCCGTTCACCAGAGGAGTTCCCGAACCGGTGAGTGTGACTATCTGCAGCCCGGTCTGGGTAAACACCCCGGATCCATGAAAGTGAAATCCATTCACCTGATTGCTGTATAGCTCATATCCTCCCAGACTGAAGGCATCGACCTGGATAGTGACTGTGTTAGGGGTTGTCAGAGCCTGGCCTGTATAATAGGACCCGTTGACTACCAGCAGACCACAATCTGGACTTGCATGCCCTGAGCAGGGGCAAAACCACCCTTTCTCCTGACCCGTATAAAACTCAATACAGTTCAGGTCGGTATTGTAGATGAGAAGCCCTTCTGCCGGTGAAACGATGGCGTTGCGCTGCAGGGTGGTAAGCCTGGGAGGAAGGAATCCTTTTTGATCCGATTTTACCTCCAGCATAGCTGATGGATCCGGGTCGTTTCCATCAACCGATATGTTTACCTGACCCCTCGCCTCCGGAATACACAGAATCAGAATCATCCAGGACATGACAAGCGCAGAAAGATATGGTTTGCAGGGACTAATCATCATAGCGAAGTTTATTATGTTAATAACCAATATTTTATAAAGGGAAAACCCTTTTCATTTTTCAATTATCCCATACTTCCGGAATGGAGTATCTGAAATCCTGCCCCAATATCCACTAATCTTTCACACACCGGATCGACCATCCATTATCCTTCCCGCTTTCGCTCCAGTAGATCACAGCCTGATCATGCATCAGATAACGGTCAAAGACCCCTGAGTATCCGGTGGTTGTACTCCACCATGTTCCATAGTAGCCTACATGATGAAACTGGCCATCAGAATACCGGTAACCTCCCGGAAGAGCAGTGAAACCCGATTCATTTGTTGCTCCTACATTTGGGCTAATCCAATATAATTCACTGTTATCCTTCATTTTTCCACCAGCCACATCCTCTCCCCCCAGAAAATCTGTCAGAACTGTCCATTCGGCATCGCTCGGCAGGTGCCACCCATCGGGACAAATTCCCTGAACATCGCTTGGGTTGGCAGAACTACCTGAAGATCCATTCATGGCCGCCGGCCAATTATACAATACACCATAGGCTGCGTAATTGATCGTCCCTTTGGCAGTCGCTACGTCGGTTCCGTTATATCCATAAACATAGTAATACGGTTGTGTTTCAGATGAGGTTCCGGGACCAGCAACAGCAGGCAGATACCGAAGATTTTCCGCCATCCAGGTCTGGTTTCCGATTGTTATGGTTTTGTAAACGCTGCCATCCCGGTTATCGGTAAAGGTTGCGTGCGGGCCACCTCCGGTTGTTGTGAAACACATCGTGCTACCGTAAGCAGTCCCCTGACTGTTCGTTGCGTAGGCCCTCACATAATAATCGGTTTCGGCCAGTAAGTTTTGGAGATCACTTGTAAAAGAGCCTGCTCCTTTTCCGTCAACGGTCTTGGGATCGGCAATCGTGGGATTTACATGGGTATTATAAACAACACCCCTTTCGGTTACAGTAAAACCTCCATCAGAAGTTATATTACCTCCGCAGGTTGCAGAACTTTGGGTAATATTCGTAACCTCTTTGGTAATCAGTACAGGGATGTTTCCTCCGGTTTCATTGCTGTTGTCTTCTTTTTCACATCCTGCTGCAAACAGCAACAAGACAATGATCAGTAATGAGAAAGCCGTTGCTTTTAGTTTTTGTTTCACCATTTACCTCCTTTCCGATGGGTTCGTGTGGTAGATTCGGGTAGTAAATGTATGAATTTCCGGGAAATCAGAACATTGTTGTTCTCCTCATAGTAATGCGAATCAAGGGTTGAAAATCTATAAGATAGCACTTTATAAACAATACCAATAAAGATTTAAAAGCTCATGATTAACTTTTAAAGCAGCCCTTTGCTGAGCTTTTCCGGGATTGAA
>JAFGNY010000114.1 GCA_016926765.1 Bacteroidales bacterium
CTGTACGGAAGGAGATTACGAAGGTTTTAACCTGATCGGCAATCCTTTTTCATCGGCATTGAATGCGGAAATTGATACCTGGAGTAAACAGGATGTTGGTAACGCGGTTTGGGTGTGGGATGGGGAAGCGGGGAATTATAAAAGCTGGAATGGGAGTGTGGGAAACCTGGAAAACGGGATCATTCCGGCAATGCAGGGGTTTTTTGTACAAGCCATGGGTCCTGCTCCCTCGCTCACCATTCCCACCTCTTCCCGTATACATGATACACAGGTGTTTTATAAAGAAGAGGTACAGAAAATACTGCATATAACTCTCTTTCAAGGAACTCTAAACGATGGAGTTACTTTATCAATCAATGATTCATCTTTCGCGGGATATGATCCGTTTCAGGATGTGTTGAAATTCTATGGGGCACCTCATGCCCCCCAGCTCTTTTGGATTGAGGAAGACTCCTACCTTTCGATTAACGTTTGTCCCCCAAAGGTTTCCGGACTGATTTTGCCTCTTGGTTTTATTGCCTGTGATAACGGTCTGTGCCGGATGCAATTCAGCGGACAGGAGAGTTTCCCGGATGGAGAAGATCTGTTCCTGGAAGATTATCAAGAGAATCAATCCATCAATCTCCGGAAAGAGGCAGAATACAAGTTTCAGGCAGAAGAGGGATTCAACGCTTCACGGTTTGCCATCCGGATCGGGCGCCCTGCCGGTATATCCGGGAGGTTGCCTCACCCGTTGATTTCAATCAGCGCCTGCCAGAACAGAGTTATCCTCAGCGGACTTGAGGCAATAGAGGGGGTTATTTCCCTGAAACTGTACGACCTGAAGGGAGATTTGGTTCAGGCGGAACAAGTCACCGAAACCCGTCAGGTTATTGAGACTAACCTGCCCGGTGGGATCTATATCGTTACATTGATCACACCTAATGACCTCTTTTCAAAGAAAATTCATCTTGAACCAACATCACATTGAAAGCACACAGTAAACAGGATAATATGAAAAAAGACTGGAAACTATGGATTACCGGACTGGCATTATGCATTGGCGTTAGCTCCATTGCCGTGGCAGATCCACCCGAACCTCCCCCACCGCCTTCGACGCATGGCCAAAATGGTGATGCTCCTGTTGGGGCTCCGATTGATGGAGGATTAGGAATTCTGCTGGCCATGGGAGCCTTTTACGGAGGTAAAATGGCGTGGTCGGCTTATAGGACAAAGGCAAAAAACGAGGGATGACTTAACTGTTTTTTATCGTTTTCCCTTGAAGAACAGCTTGAGCAATTTGCTGCTCTGATCAGCCAGGACTCCTTTATAAACTTCTGTTTTCGGATGCAGTAACGGATAATCCACCTGGCTGTATCCTTTTTTAGGGTCGGAAGCGCCAAAAACAATTCGTCCGATCTGTGTCCATGCAGCAGCTCCGGCACACATCACGCAGGGTTCAAGGGTTACATATAACGTACACTCATTCAGATATTTTCCACCCAAACCGGAAGCGGCTGCCGTAAACGCCTGCATTTCAGCATGGGCTGTCACATCGTTGAGCGTTTCAGTGAGATTGTGTGCCCTCGCCAGGATCTCATTTCCGCATACGATCACTGCCCCTACGGGAACTTCATGCTTGTCAAAGGCTTTTACTGCTTCCTTCAGCGCTTCGTTCATGAAGTACTCGTCAGAGAAAAGTTCATATGAAGTGCCGGATGCCATCACCTTACAGCAGGATCAGCTTATCAGAAGCAATGACCTTCCCTCCGGCTCTGATCATCACGAAATAGATTCCTGAAGGTTGACCTGAAAGATCGACTTGTCTCTTCCAGGTTCCAAAAGCCGGTTGTTCAATAGCAAAAACAACCTGCCCTTTTCCGTTCACGATCTGGATATCTATCATTGTCTGATTTGTCATATCAGCTGAAACCATGACCGTTCCTGTTGAGGGATTTGGGAAAATGGTTAAGGCAGGAATGGTCATTTCTCTGGAGCCTGAAACAACATCCCAGGGTCCGTCGGTGGTGAACAATCCTCTTCCATGCGAAGCGGCAAGCACGATATTATCTGCCTTCCGGATGCGAACCATATCTATCCGTATATTCGCCATCCCGTCACTGGCTGGTTCCCAGAAGACCGGCGTAGCAAAGATATTTTCAGTGGTCCAGATCCCTGTTTCGGTTGCCAGCATCACCTGTCTTGAATTCTGGGGATGGAAGATCGCCCAGCGAACGGGCATGTCCGGAAGATTCGTTTCGACATCCATCCACTGCTGACCCCCGTTTTTAGTGACCCAGACAGAAGGAACGCCATAATTGGAGAAGGTGGCAACCAGGGTATCATCAGATCCACCAATGGCGATGCAGGAGATATTACCAACAGGAAAGTTTGGGCTTCCAATTTCTGTGACCGCCGGGCTAACGCTGGCATTATCTACCCTAAAGACCCTCCCCTGCTGATTCCCGATGATCAGGTTGGATTGGGTAGTTGTTGAGTAAGGCGAGTAGGTCACTGCAGAAAAGTACACGCTGGAACCGGATCCAATAGGGATGTAACTTCCTTGTTCGTTACCTGTTATATTTGTGAGCCGAAGGAGATGATCGGCAAAATTTCCGACGAAATCAACAGCATTGGCATAGATGGCATTTTTCCTGTAATCAAAATCAGCAGGGGAGATAAAGGTTCCACTACTCCAGTTGTTCAGGCCGTTCACATAACTTCCGTTCATGAACACATAATACTGATTGTAATAAATCGATGTCACCGAGATACTTCCTCCGTCTTCATCGAAGAAACAGTAGGCTCCGTCGCCACCGCTCCACATGTCATTCAGGTTGATCGGATTACCGCTGTAGTAAAAGGATCCGTTATCCTGAAGTCCTCCGAGATAAGAAACAGCACCGGGCGCCGGGTTGATGGCACAGGTATAGTACTGAAGTGTGTTGAAATTGTTGTTGCGTGGTTCAAATGCAGGAAAATTTACGATCCCGTTAGCCGTATAGAAAACACCTCCGTCTGTCCCGAAAAGAACCTCCTGGGAGGATCCCGGCTTATAAACAATCGTATGTTGGTCGGCATGGATATAATCCGATCCGCCCCCGTAATACATTTTTGACCAGTCACTTACCCTGTACCAGGTAGTGCCTCCGTTGGTGGAGTGATGTACGTCCAGACCGCCGATAAACAGGTTATTGGGATTGTTGGGATCCACTGATGCATCGAGTGCATGCCAGGCAATTGTGGCGAAGTTATCGCCGCTTGTCAGATCTGTAGGAAGGGATTTTTCTGTCCATGTGACTCCTTTGTCCTCTGATCGCAGAATATAATAACAATAAAAGTACCTGAAGTTGTTTGACGGAATAATTTCTCCTGAAGCGATGAGGGCATAAATAATAGTTTCATCTGATTTGGCAGCAGCGAGGATGACCCTTCCCGGAAGCGGGTAGTCGGGGTCATTTTCGATCAGTAGTTTGTAGTCATCATTTATAACCCAGCTTCCGGGAAGTCCAGTGTCAGAATAGAGGATGGAGGCGCCACCTTCGTCGTCAAGGTTCGGGCGGCTGCCAATGTAAATTCTTCCATCTGCTCCCATTTCGATATCGGCAGGAGCATACGGAACATCTGAGCCATAGATATCGGGTAAAACCTGTTCCCATGTTGCTCCGTCATCATCTGACCGATAGAGCCCGTCGGAAGGTAAACTCTGGTGGGTGCCATGATATTCTCCTGATACGACACCTGCGTAGATGACGCTGGTTCCGTTTTCATCTCGTATCAGAATATCGGTGATATACACGAAATTGACGGTCGAGGGAATCTGAGCCCATGTTGTGCCGCCATCTTCCGATCGCCAGATCCCCTGGCCAAGACCTGAACTTTCTCTGTAGGTTATCAGGGCTGTTTCCGGTTCCCCGGTACCAATATAAAAACGGTTCGTATTATTGGGATCAAAGGTCATGCACCGGATGCTGAGTACCGGCCAGAAGTCTCCGACGGGAATCCAGGATGAGAATTCGTTCGTGATGTCGTTGTTGTACCACAAGCCACCGGTTACACCTCCTGCCCAGACTTTTTTCTGAGAGGGATCGTTGGGATCATACAAGATGGTCCGGGTACGGCCTCCTATCTCAGTGCCCGTCCCTTCCCAGGAAAGAGTGGATACGCTTTTTTGTGCCTGGATGGCTCTTGTTTCCCGGTACGCTGTCAGAAGTCGTTCCCTGGGAACTTGTTTGGTAGAAGGATCAAGGGTCATCAGATATTCCTGAAAGGCAGCTGCTCCTGGCTGGTCCATCGCCTGCTCACCAGTTTTCTCTTCCGTTTGGGAAACCTGAGGTGCTTTCTGATATTCTTTAAGAAGAAAGGATTCAAACTGTTTTCGTTTGTCCATGTTTGCTTCGCCAAGAAAGTGAACAAAATCTCGGATGACAAAACCTACAAGAATCAATAAGGCCATGGTCAGAACGATTCCCGGATAATTCAGGGTATTGGTTTTCATGTGTACAGGAAGTTTTTGTAAAATTAACAGTTTTTCTGGCCGCAGGTTGTTCCTTTCAGACAACTTTTTTGATACGAATAAATGTAACTAGTTGTATATTTGTAAAGAAAATTAAAAATGAGTGACTTATGAAAACAAACGTTGGGAAAGTTGACATATGGATTCGTATCATTCTTGGTGTAATCATTATTGCGCTTGGTATCTATTATCAGAATTGGTGGGGTGTGGTTGGGGTTTTACCTCTGCTGACAGCATTCATTCGCTGGTGCCCTCTCTATCTTCTCTTTGGCATTACTACCTGTAAAGAAAAAACGAAGGATGCCTGATCAGCCTGGAAGCAAGCTGGTTTTCAACGTATCCAGCTCCCAGGCATCCCGCAGATGGTAGGGGCCTATCCTGGTGCGGCATAATGCACTTAGATAGGCTCCGTTTTTTAATGCGGCACCGAAATCCCTGGCAAGGGCACGGATATAAGTACCTTTGCTACAAGCAATCCTGAAGTGTATTTCAGGCATCTCTATCCGTGTGATTTCAAATGCTGAGATCTCTATTTGTTTGGCCGACAGTTGTACCTCTTCATCCTGTCTTGCATAATCGTAGGCTCTTCGTCCCCTGATCTTTACTGCGGAAAATTTCGGAGGCACCTGCATCTGCGAACCGGTAAATGATTCCGCTGTATCCAGGATTTGTTGGTTGGTGATCAAATCCACATCAAACCGTGAATCTAACGGTGATTCCATATCAAAGGTCGGCGTTGTTGCCCCTAAGGTAAATACACCTGTATATTCTTTATCAAATTCTTTAAACTCCTCTATTTTCTTGGTGAATTTTCCCGTACAAAGAATCAGGAGGCCGGTTGCCAGCGGGTCAAGTGTCCCGGCATGACCTATTTTAATTTTTTTGATACCAAGTTTCGATTTGAGGAACATCCGGAAGTTGTTCACCACATCAAATGATGTCCAGGAATATGGTTTATTGATCAGCAGGATCTCTCCTTCTGTAAAACGAAAAGGCATCAGGTGATAGTTAATGAATAGCCTGAAAATAACAGGATCAGAATGATGACACCCAACGCAATCCGGTAATAACCGAACACCTTGAAGCCATGTTTTGTTAAAAAGGTAATAAATGACTTGATTGCGACCATGGCAACAAAAAATGCCACCACATTTCCGACCAGAAGAAGGGGTAGATGCTCTCCGGAGAAGGCGTCAGGATTTTTTAGCAGCTTGTATGCCGAAGCGGCAAGCATTGTTGGAACAGCCAGGAAAAATGAAAATTCAGCGGCATTTTTACGGCTGAGTTTCTGGCTCATGCCCCCAATGATGGTGGCAGCGCTGCGGGAGACACCCGGGATGACTGAGATGATCTGGATCAATCCGATGACAAAGGCTTTCTTATAAGTAAGTTTTGTTTGTTCGTTCTCAGGACGGTCAAACCATTTGTCGACGAAGATCAGGAAAAATCCTCCCACCACAAGGGCAATGGCAACGATCATCACGCTTCCGAGCATGGCATCAATGATGTTTTCGAGGAAAAAAGCCAGGATGAGCGGGATGCAGGCAACGGCCAATTTGAAGTAGAAGTTCCAGCTTTGGAAAAACCGTTTCCAGTAAAGGACAATCACCGACAGAATGGCTCCAAACTGAATGTTGACTGTGAACGCTTTTACAAAATCTGAAGGGGGGATCCCCAGGATGGCCTGGGTGATGATCATATGCCCCGTTGAAGAAATGGGAAGGAATTCGGTAATCCCTTCAACGATCGCCACAATGATCGCTTCAAGAAAGGTCATCTTAGTCCTTTGGTTTCTTCATGATGGCAAAAATCTCCACCACATAACCGGCAAGTACCAGGATCGGGGCAAGCGTAATCCGGCGGAAACTGAAAATTTCAGGGTTGAATTGTGAAGGATCCTTGGATCCTCCGCCAATCATAAGGATAAATCCTACGGCAATAAGTGCCAATCCAATCAGCATCAGGCGGTAATTCTCCCTGCCAAACGCAAAGTCATTCATCTGAACAGGTTGTTTTGCCTGCGGAACCGGTTCGATATTTTTTTTCTTCTTCTCCATTCGATTTACTCTTGGAATGGCAAAAATAGGATATTTTTCAGTAACTCGGTTAACTATATAATGAATCTGTCTTCATCCGGATGTATTTCCGAATGGCAAAAAAGGTGGAAATCCAGGAGATCAGGATTCCCAGAACAATTACGGCTGCAAACAGGATTCCAAATAAGTTAAAATCCTGAAATTCGAGCAGTTCGGGTATCTGGTCATTCGCCAGGTAAAGAACCAGCAAGAGCAGTCCAATGGCAATGATACTGCTGAGGAAACCATTCAGGATTGCTTTCATGAGAAAAGGCTTCTGGATGAACTTCTGGGTTCCTCCAACCAGTTGCATGCTCCGGATAATAAAGCGTTTAGAATAGACGGATAACCGTATAGTGTTGTTAATCAGCGCAATAGCTATTACCAACAAGATCATGCTGAATCCAAGGATTACAATACTTATCCGTTCCACATTTTTATTGATCTCATCCACCAGTGGTTTGTGGTAGTCTACCTCTTTGATGATTGGATAATCATGGAGTGTTTTTTCAATTTCAGCGATGCTGTCAGGATTGGCAAAAGAGGCTTTCAGACGGAGTTCAACTGATGGAAGTAGCGGATTATACCCCAGGAATCCAACAAAATCTTCGCCGAGTTCTTCAGAAAATTCTCTGGCGGCATGTTCCTTTGTTATGTATTCGGTTGATTTGACAAACGGTTCTTTGTCCAATCGTTTCTGTAATTCAAAGATCTCTATTTCCTTCACTCCCTCTTTGATCATAATAGAAAACCCTATATTCTCCTTGACATAATCCGATAGTTTTTTTGCATGCAACACCAGCATCCCGAGTAATCCAAGCATAAACAGCACCAGTGTAATGCTGATGATCGTAGTCACATAGGAGGTGGCAAGTCGACGTTTCTGGTATCGTTGATCGTGGTTTCTCATCATTGTTAAAAGACCCTCTAAAATTACTTCTTTTTTGCATTTGGGTTTGTTTTTTCCTTTTTTATCTCTTTCTGCTTTTTGGAGTTGAAACCCATATTGGACTTGATCCCGCTGAAAACGGTTTTCCAGATGAAGTTGATGATCGACTTGTGCTTATCGCGCTGAAAGAAAACAATTCCTGAATTCAGTTTTCCACTTTGCTGGGGGTTACTTTTTTGGATCAGAAAATCGCTGGCAACAAAATTGATCACACCTGTTTTAATCCCGCTCCAGGTACTATTTTTTTCATCTATCACTTTGAATGTCAGTCCTGTATAATAGATGATCAGGTTCCCGGTTGAATGATTGTCATTGAACCGGATCTCAGGGATTATCAGTTTGGAGAGGATGCCTGACCCGATTTCGGCCGGAACAAGTTTCGTCAGCATCGGGTTGATCTTTTTTAGATTGAATGGGCCTAATGTCGCGGAAAGAGTGAACCGGTTCAGTTTGTCGCCAAATATGAAGTTAATCTTTGCATCCAGTCTGCCACTGCCCTGCAAGTAGGCAGTCGCAGTAAGGGGTGATATATTCTGATTGGACAGCCAGGTTGAATCGTTCGTAAACCCCTGAAGCAGGCCATTAATCTGGTCAAAGAAAATGGTTCCGGGATCATCTGCAACCTGTTCGGAATAGGTTGCCTTACCACCGGCGATTTCGACTGAATCAATCCGGATATAGGGCTTTAAATCACGTACCAACTGCTGGGGCATCGGGGGTTTGAATCCGGGCCGCATGGGTACGCGTTTATCACGGTAATCGTCCAACACCAGTGAATCGATCCTGAGTTTTCCGGCTATCAGCTTTTCTTCCCGGAGTAACTCCTTCCAATCGACGCCCGAAAGGGTTATTCTTCCGGCTTCAATATCCAACCGGTCGGTTTGGTAACCCAGCTTCCTGCTGAAGTCGTGCCTGTTGTAAAGAGGCTCCAGGTGAAGCCGGTTAACATAAACCTGATGCAGAGAGGTTGAGATTCCAACCTCCCCGAAATGAATTGCATACATTCCGTTACCCGATTGCTGCCGGATTTCCCTTAGTACCAGAGTGATATCATCCGTGTTAAAGATGCGGGGATCGGTTCTCCAGGCAGAATCCACCCATAGGTTGATAATCCGGATATCGAATGAGGGGACAATCAATTCCATGGCACTATCCGTTGTGTCATTAACAAATGAAAGGCTTCCCGCCTTCATCAGGATCTCTCCGACAGATACATAATTCAACTTTTTCGGAAGCGGAATTGAATGGATAGTATCAGCAGATTGTACAGCCGTATCGGGAGCATGGGCTTTCATTCGCCAGATGTTCAATTCAGGTTTATCCACTTCGATGCATTGAACCACAAGCCTGCTTTTAACCAGAACATTCCTTAGTTGCAGATCTATCACCTTCATGAATTTTACCGACAGGCTGATCAGCATGGCAGGCGCCGAATCAGGATCCATGGCGTTGTAGACAGAGGTGTCGGGAGTGATGGTCATCTTTCGAACATAGAGGTTCCCGTTGAAAAGTCCGTAATAGATACTACCGATATCGGCCTTATAAAGCCCTTTCGTCTCTCTCTGAACCGCCTCTTCAAGGGTTCTTTTGATGAAGCTGTTCCCGTAAAAATATCCGATGATGCCGGCCACTAAAATGATCCCTCCAAGTATCGCCATAATCCAGAGGAGAATCCGTTTCAGTTTCGACCGTTTTACTGTTTCCATCTTCAATCGACATTAATTCCGTTTATCCTGTTTCTGCAGGCTCTTCTTAAATGCCCTTTGTTCTTTGGAATTGATCCCTTCGCTGGATTTCAAGCCAGAGAGCAGAGACTTCCAGAAAAAGTTGAAATACCCTTTTTCATCATTCCTGTTGTTCCATATATACCCCGATCTGTGTATCCCGAAATATCCCGGACTTTCCTCTGGAACGGCCATGTTCACAATGAATTGCAATAAGTCGGTACCTGTCCTTCTCAAAAAGCCTTTTTTTTCTTTCAGCAACTCTATCTGAAGATCATGGTAATAAAGATCCAGCAGGCCGGTTGCATAGATTCCGTTTCCTCTCATCCAATGAACATCAAGACTATCGACGATTCCACTGTTAATTTTCACCGGAGTCACCTTCGCGACCATCGGATTCACACTGGACATGTCTACCCTTCCTGCTTTTCCCCTGAAGAAAAAGGTGTCTACCGGGGATTGCAAGGGAAACCTGAACTCCCCTGACATCTCAGCTTCACCCATAAAATAGAGTGTTCCGTCAGCTATCAGCTCAGCTCCCCTGGAAATCCTCAGGGAGTCAGAAGTAAAATTCCGCACTAAGCCATTCATCCTGTCAAAGAAGATCATTCCCGGTTCGTCTCCTGTTTGCTCCCGGTAGATCACCTTTCCTCCGGTAACCAGAACTGTATCAACCGTCACCGGAATTGTAATCTTTCTGATTGCCTGCTGAATCATGGGGGGTCTTTTCCAGGTTGGGAATTCAACACGTTTGTCACGGTAATCATTTAATGTTAATCCAGTCACGCCAATCTCTCCTGCAAATACAGTATTTTCTTCCAAAAATGCCTGAAAATCAAATCGTTTTACATTAATTTGCGGGATCCTCAATTCCATCCTGTCGGTTTGATAACCCAACTTTCTCGAATAGTCATCATCTGAAAAGTTCGGTACCAGAGCAAAGGAATCAATCGTGATGGTGGATTTCCCGGTAGAGAGATGCAACCTTGCAATAGAAATCGTATTCATGCTGTCTTTCGTAATCAGGGAGTATCCTCCGGTATGCAACTCGAAATCCTCACAGAAAAACAGCGCCGGTGTGCTTTTCCGGGCAGAGGTAGAATCATAGCTGAATCCGCTGATGATCGCATCGATGTTCTTCAGATCCATCCGGGTGGAACTGTCAGTTTGTCCGTTATGGTAATGGAAAATACCGTCCGTTAAAATCACCTTTCCTATTTCCATCGAGGTGAAAGGTGTTTTCAGCTCAGGGTGTGTTGAAAGGTTCTTTTTCTCTAAACTCTTTTTCTCTTGATTATGTGGCAGGTGGTCGAGAGTAATTTCCGGATGTCTGATCAGGACTTCTCCGATACGGAGATCACGGTTGAATAATACGTTTTCAAGGTCAAGATGATTTAACACAAATGAGGGCAATGAGAGTTCAACGGTAAGTGTTTTTGGCTTCTTTCCGGTAGTGGGACTCATCGGTGCAATATGGAGGTTGGTAATCGCGAGGTTAGGGGGATAGGAATCGGAGAGCAATCGTTTAAAGTTGATGAGATATGTACTATCGAAAAGAATTGGGAGTGTTGTATCCGGTTTCAGGGAGAGCAGGTCATACCGAAGAATTTTTATTCCCTTATCCCATCCTGTCAGATCAAAAAGAAAATTCGATAGCTGGAAGTCGAAGTTCCTTATAAGCAAAGATCCCCTTGATTTTCTGTCTTCTTCTGTTATATCAAACCATCCTTTGTCAATCCGGATAGTGCCAACATCAATTTTTGATACTACATCGTCAACATCCGAAAAAGGTTCGTTGAGGGAGCTTTCTCTGGTTTTTTTTACCGACTGAATGAGGATTCTAGGTTCCAGCAACCGGATGTCGTCAGCAGAGAACCAATGCTCTCCGATCCATTTACGGTGATCAAAGCCATGGACCTGTAACGTGCTGAACTGAGCAGTAAATGTTGAGGGGTAAGGCATCCCGGGATAAACCTTGCTGGTGGTAAACAAATTAAACTCATTGATATCCAGTACCTGACTGAAAGAATTAAGATACAGCTCCTTAACCCTGACATGATGAAGCGAATCGGGAGAGAGGTATCTGAAGTCTCTGAGGCTAAGGTTCACTTCAAGCCGGTTCAAAAATTCCTTCCGGTCGTAATGTGTCACGGTATCCATCATGAAACCTGTCAGTGTGAAATCTACGAGTCCGGCGATCCGCTCCTCATTCAGCCCCTGTTTATCATCTATGAATCTGATTCTGGCATTGGAAATTTCAATGGTTCCCGCATCAATGGAAACCATATACGGAATCACCACATGGCTGATAAGGTCCAGTTTCTGAATCACGGTTTCTTTCCGTTCCAGGCTGTCTTCAGCAAGTTGTTTATTCCGATACTGAACGATCATCATGTCGGGTTCAAAAATAGCCACGCGCCGAAGCTCCAGGTTTCGCGAATTAAACATCCGGAGGAGGTTGATCTGCTCAAGTTTCACCTGGGGGAATCTCATCTTATAGATCGAATTACTCTTATACCTCATGGAGGGATCCACAAGCGAAGGATAAAGTTTTGTATTATAGATTTCGATCAACGAGCGGCGGGTGCTTATGACCACTTTTTGGGCGCTGAGATCGTGTAATTTATCCTGGAGTGCCAGCGTAAATCCCTCAAAATCAAGCTCTATATCTTCAGAATAGAGAATCCTGGAGGTGTCGAGGTGGGCAACTGAATCGAGGTGAAAACCATGGAGTTCCAGTGTAGCCCGGTTTATCTGAACTTCGGGTCTCGGCTCTGTCAGGGTGGGATAATACCGGAAGGAGGCATTGCTGAGAAGAAACGTGTCGATGGTAATATTCTTGAGTTTGTCTTGGATTATGGTATAGAGGTTAGCGATGGTGACTTTGGGCTGTTTCTTCTTTTTTACGGCTTCGGCTGGCTTATTCTGGAACATTCTGGCATCCAGGTGATCAATTGTGATCGAATGGATCCATAGTTGCTTATCCAGCAGTGCCTTATAGAGGTTGACTCCCGTGATGGAGAACTCAGGAAGATAGACCTGGTAAAAACTTCCAGCTTTGGAACCGGTCCGTTTGCTGGCGAGAAAATTTGGTGTTAGGGTAAGACCTTTCCCAAAAAGACGGGACCCCGTCAGAGAAAAGCCCACTTCATCTGCGGTTAGGATATAGAGGCTGTCGGCAAGAGCATAATTAAAATTTCGGATTCTTAACTCTACCTCTTTCGAATAGAAGACCCGCTCCTCTTTGTAATCGTATGCATTGAGGTCGAAATCGCGGAGAATCGCTGAATAGAGCCAGTCTCCCGAAATGGTCTTGCCTGATAACAGAGTCCCCTTTCCCGAAAAAGACCCATCGCTTACCCTGATTGAATCAATCCTGACTTCTTTAAACACTTGCGATAAGAGAGGGTAGATATCCTGGTATAGATGTTTGAATCGTCCCCGTTTTTTTACGAGAGAGTCGGGGAATGCAATGAAGCTGATCACCGGTTTTTCTATCTCGATCATCCGCAGATGAATCGCCCTGTCCAGGAACATTTCTTTCAGGCTGAGATGATTCAAGATCAGTTTTTGATACACGATAGAGTAAAGGGTCCCTTTGACTTTACCTTTTTCCCTCAATTGATTGTACCGTTCCTCGTTCGGAATAAGATGGAAATCGGTGATCGAGGTCTTTCCCGAGAAAAGGTTAAAATGCAACCGGTCAAAGTCGATTTTATAAACCCCCTGGCTTGTTTGATGGATCTTTGCCTGCAGGAACGATTTGATGAAATGTTCTCCGAAATAATTCAGCGCGATGAAAGCAGAGAGCAACACAATAGAAAACGTGAGCAGGATCCACAACAAGGCTCTGAAAAGATGCCTTAAAAAGTTTGGTTTAGGTGATTGGCTGGTAGTATCGGGCATGCAGTTCCAGGGTGATGAATTCATTGTAAAGATAATTAATTCCCTGTTATTTCCTAACTTCGCACCCGAATTGAAGTTGAATCAATTTCTTACAAACTACAGCAACCATATGGAATATCACTTTTCGGAAGTGGAGAAAAAGTGGCAACGCTATTGGGATGAGCATGACACCTTCCGAATTGAACTGGATCACTCCAAACCAAAATTTTACGTCCTCGATATGTTCCCGTATCCCTCGGGTTCCGGCCTTCATGTTGGTCATCCGTTAGGGTATATTGCTTCTGATATCTATGCCCGTTTTAAACGGCTGAAAGGATACAATGTTCTTCATCCGATGGGATTTGATGCCTACGGGCTACCTGCTGAGCAATATGCGATCCAAACCGGGACACATCCTGCCCTCACAACCGAAAAGAATATTCTCCGCTACCGTGAGCAGATGGATAAAATCGGCTTTTCCTACGACTGGTCACGTGAAGTAAAAACCTGTGATCCTGACTATTACAAATGGACACAGTGGACGTTTATCCAGCTTTTCAACCACTGGTATAATCCCGTTCTCCAAAAAGCAGAACCTATTTCGCGGTTGGTTGGTCAGATTTCGGAGAAGGGTTTCGGCGATATAACCCCTTTTCAATGGAAATACTGGAGTGAAAAAGAACAACAGGAATTCCTGATGAACTACCGCTTAGCCTATCTTTCAGATGCCATGGTCAACTGGTGTCCCGATTTGGGCACAGTATTGGCCAACGATGAGGTAGCCAATGGTTTTTCTGTCAGGGGTGGCCATCCGGTAGAGCGAAAGCTGATGAAACAGTGGTTTTTGCGAATTACACCTTATGCCCAGCGGCTTCTCGACGGACTGAATGAAGTGGATTGGTTTGACTCTGTGAAAGAGATTCAGCGAAACTGGATCGGCAGGTCACAGGGAGCTGACATCTTCTTCCCCATTTTGAATCATGAAGATCCGCTTGAGATCTTCACCACACGCCCGGATACCATTTTTGGCGCTACTTACATGGTATTGGCGCCCGAACACGAGTTGGTAAAGAGGATCACCACTTCCGATAAAGAAGCAGCGGTGATGGCGTATGTTGAGATGGCCAAAAACCGTTCGGAGCGGGAACGGATGACTGAGGTGAAAACAATTACAGGAGAATTCACCGGGGCTTACTGCCTCAATCCTTTTAATGGACAGCCTATCCCAATCTGGGTAGCCGATTACGTTCTGGCTGGTTACGGTACAGGGGCAATCATGGCCGTTCCGGCTCATGACCAGCGCGATTATGAGTTCGCCAAGCATTTCGGTCTGCCAATTGTTGAGGTTGTCTCCGGCGGGGATATCTCCAAGACCTCTTTCGATGCCAAAGAGGGTATCCTTGTAAATTCCGATTTTATCAACGGAATGGAGGTAAAAGAGGCTATCCAGGTGGTGATCCGCCGCGTTGAAGAGATGGGAATCGGAAAAGGGACGATCAATTACCGGTTGCGCGATGCGATCTTCAGCCGCCAACGTTACTGGGGTGAACCTATTCCTGTCTATTACAAGAATGGGATCCCCTATCCCCTGCCTGAAGCCAATCTTCCGCTGCTATTACCGGTTGTGGATAAATTCCTTCCCACGGAAACAGGCGAACCGCCACTGGCCCGTGCAAAGGATTGGCATACGGCTGGAGGATATCCGCTCGAAACAACCACCATGCCAGGATTTGCCGGCTCAAGCGGGTACTATCTTCGCTATATGGATCCCGGAAATCACGAGCGCTATTTTTCCAAAGAAGCTGTAAGTTACTGGCAAAATGTGGATCTCTATATCGGCGGAGATGAACATGCCACCGGGCACCTGATTTATGCCCGATTCTGGAATAAATTTCTTTTTGATATCGGACTTACGCTCAATGAAGAGCCTTTCAGGAAACTGATCAACCAGGGGAAAATCCAGGGTAGATCCAGCCTCGTTTACCGTCAACAGGGCACTAACACATTCATCTCCCACGGCCTGGTTGAACACTACGAAGTGATTCCTGTACATGTGGATATCAGTCTGGTTGAGAATGACATCCTGGATCTCGCTGCCTTTCGTCAATGGCGACCCGACCTGGCCAATGCTGAATTTATCCTTGAGGAAGGAAAGTATATCTGTGGTCATGCAATTGAAAAGATGTCAAAATCGCTTTATAATGTTGTAAATCCTGATAAGATCATTGAAGAGTACGGAGCCGATACGCTGCGCCTTTATGAGATGTTTCTTGGCCCGCTTGAACAGTCGAAACCATGGGATACGCACGGGATCGAAGGAGTCTTTCGCTTTATCCGGAAAGTATGGAGGCTGTACCATGACGAGCAGGGCCGGTTTCGTGTTTCGGATGAGGCTCCTTCCGGGGAAGAACTCCGGGTCCTGCACCGAACCATTAAAAAAGTAGAGGATGATATCGAACGTTTCTCCTTGAATACCGTGGTGAGCACTTTCATGATCTGTGTGAATGAACTCTCTGATCTTCAATGTTATAAACGGTCGATCTTGACTGATCTGGCTATCATCCTTTCTCCTTATGCCCCACATCTGGCCGAAGAGCTATGGGAACAACTGGGCTATGGGGAGAGTATAGCCAAAGCTTCCTTTCCTGAATACAAAGAAGAATACCTGGTTGAAAACAGGTTTGAGTATCCCATTTCGATCAATGGTAAAATGCGTTTTAAGCTATCCCTCTCTCTCAATCTGACGCCAGCGGAAATTGAAGAAGCCGTGTTGCAAGCAGATGAATCAGCAAAATGGCTTCAGGGAGCCCCACCGAAAAAAGTCATTGTCGTCCCGGGAAAAATCGTGAACCTGGTGATTTAACCGGAAAGGGGGCAGGGAGCAGCACCTTGTGCTTTGATTATTTGGATTACGGACGATAAAATTCTCTCCCTTTGCTGATAACGTCGTATGCTGAAGATTAATCCTTTTCATCGGCATTTATGGAAATCCGATAATATTGTATCTTCAGTGATTTCAAAACAAAAATTTATGCACAGGATTTTCTTGATTTTCATTCTTGGTTGTCAGCTATCGGTCATCCGTTTTCAGACAGCTTATTCTCTGACTTACCAAGGCATCACAACACCATGGCACCATGGCACTACGGCATCAGTTATCAATTATGACTCCTTATGGATTCATGTTGATTCATTGAATAGAGAAGGATTGCCAAATTCTGCCCTGGCTATTGTCGATCACATTTACAACCAGGCTAAAACTTCTTCGGATGATCCCCAACTGGTTAAAGCAATCCTTTACCGCATCAGTTTGAATTCAACATTTCAGGAAAATGCTCCATTGGAGTCGATCCTGGATCTCCGCAATGAGATCGAAAGGTCACGCCCGCCCGTAACCCAGATCCTTTCCTCGATTCTGGGAGAGCTGTATGATAGCTATTATCAGCGTAACCGATACCGTATCAATGGCAGAGCACCCCTGACCGGAAGGATCCAGGGGAATCCTGAGACCTGGGACGCAAGGAGATTTCTATATGAGATGATCCTTGAATACCGGCAATCGCTTTCAGATGAAGCCCTGCTTCAGGAAATCCCATTGGACCGTTATCGTGGCATCCTCGATAACCCTTCCGCAGTTCCGGAGGAAAATCTGACATTTCCCCTGATCCATTCAACGTTATTTGATTTCCTTTCCCAGCGGGCACTTCAGTTTTTTACCCGGCGTGAACTCCCGATAACCCAACCTTCAAAGACATTCACACTCGATCATAGGGTATTTTTTGCCCAGACACCTGAATTTATAGACTTTCCGCTGAAACCCCAGGGCATTCATGCCCGTCCCGGCGACGGTACATTCATTCCCGTTGGTACCGATACTCTTTCTCTTACCTGGTATGCCATCCGGATCTATCAGGCTCTTGCACAGTTTCACCTCAACAATAAAAATCCGGAAGCGTTGATCTACTGGGAGCTTCAACGGTTATCATTCGTCCATCAGCAGAGCACCCTCTCCGGTAAAGATAGTCTCTATTTGACCGCACTCCGGGAATTTGAACACGATTACCGGTTCTCTCCGGCTTCAACGGAGATCTCCTTCGAATTGGCCCAGGCTCTCATAAACGAAGGAGAAACCTTCAATCCATTGGTGTCAGAAGCCCATCGGTGGGAATTGAAAGATGCCTTAACGATTAGCACGGATGCCGTAGAGAGATTTCCGGAGTCCTTGGGTGGAAAAAACTGCAAATCGCTGATTAAAAAAATCCTTGCGTCTTCTCTTATGGTTTCGGCCGAATACGCGATCATTCCGGATCACCCCGCATTGGCATCTCTTGCCTTTAAAAACATCCCTTTTCTCTATTTCCGGCTGATTAAAGCCGATCCCGAAACAGCAAAAACTACCTTTTCGGGATTGAAGCAGGAGGAGGTTTTCAACTACCTGAGGACGATGAAAGCTGTCAGCCAATGGGAGATCCCTCTTCCTTTTACAGGTGATTATCAGGAACATCGCACCGAGATCAGCATCCCTCCCGTCCAACCCGGTTATTATATTCTTTTTACTTCTGCCGATTCGCTGTTCCAAAATCCAGCCATACCATTTTCTTACCAGGCGATCTGGTCTTCCGGTATCAGTTATATTAGCCAGCGCAACCTCCTGGGAAGTATCGATATCTTTTTGCTGGACCGTAAGACGGGATCTCCTCTCAAGGAGATTTTTACAGAGGTTTTTTCCAAAACATATGATAATAGAACCCGTCAGTATGTGTTGACGAAAACCGGTGAGTTCCACTCCGTCCAATCGGGTTTTTTTACTATACCTCCTCCTCTGGGCAAGGGTTCGCATTCCAATCTTATTCTTTCTATTCATCACGGAGATGATTTCCTGATTTCGGAACCTCTTTATGTTTACCCGGCAGCAGATCATCAGGCGAGGCCAGTGGAACAAACACGGTTTTTTACCGACCGCGCTATTTACCGTCCCGGTCAGCCGATCTATTTCAAAGGAATCGTGCTTGAGCGAACCGGAGATTCCACTTCGCTGAAAGGGGCAAAAAAGACTCTGGTCACTTTTTCTGATGTCAACGGGCAAAT
The DNA here is from genome assembly GCA_016926765.1 of Bacteroidales bacterium. Lineage (GTDB taxonomy): Bacteria > Bacteroidota > Bacteroidia > Bacteroidales > FEN-979 > QYOJ01. The sequence goes on from JAFGNY010000114.1 coordinate 18,217, forward strand.
AATCATGGAGCAGTGGTTTACAACGGATGACTATGGATCATTCAATGGTTCATTTACAGCTCCATCAGGAGTTCTGTTGGGTGATATGAGAATATTCAATGAATCTGGATCTATTGTTATCGCAATTGAAGAATATAAAAGACCCACGTTTGAGGTACTCTTTAGTCCGGTTGAAGGGAACTACCGGCTTGGGGAGATGGTCAACATTACCGGTAAAGCATTGGGCTATGCAGGCAATGCCATCGATGCCGGAATGGTTACCTATCGTGTAGTGAGAACAGCCTCATTTCCCTATTGGAGAAATTCGTGGCGCTTGCCATTTCCTTCCTCCCCTGAAGTTGAAATTTCAAACGGGACCCTCCTCACGGGAACGGATGGATCTTTCTTGATTCCTTTTTATGCACTACCCGACAACTCTATTTCCCGTCCCGACCAGCCGGTGTTCACTTTCCAGGTATTTGTCACCGTTACAGATCTCAAAGGAGAGAGCCGTTCAGCACAGGAATCCGTTTCTATTGGCTATACCTCTCTTTTGATCAACCTTTCCCTGCCGGAGAGGCTGAACCTGCATTCGGGAGATCCTTTCATACTGACAACAACCAACCTCAATGGCAGGATCACTCCGACCAAGGTGCAGATAACACTTGACAAACTCTCCGGTCCTATGAGGGCTTTCAAGCCACGTCAATGGGAACAGCCCGATACCATGATCCTTTCGAGGGATGAATTTTACAAAAAGTTCCCGAACGATATCTATGGAGCTGATGACAATCCGGATGAGTGGCCGATGGAAAAGAGGATCTTCAGCCGACCGATGAACACTGTGAAAGATACAATGATCTATCTGACAGATTCGGGATACGCGATACGAGATAATAAAGGTAAAGATCCCGGATCCCAGATCCCGGATCCCGGATCGTACAAGCTCACTCTCTCTGCCACAGATCCTTTCGGCCAAGAAGTGGAGAAAGTCATTTATTTCACAGCTTTCGACCTGGAAGCCAGGCGTGTTCCGGTTCCGGTAATGAACTGGTTCGTACCGGTCAAGAGTTCTGGCGAGCCGGGCGAAATGGCCTCTTTTCTTATCGGAACCAGCGAAAAGGAGATCCGGGTAATCCAGGAGATCCGGGTGAAAGAAAAACTCTGTTCAAGGGTGTGGATCACGCTCAGAAACCAGCAAAAAGTGGTGGAGATTCCAATCCTTGAAGAGTTCCGGGGGAATTTCTCAGTCAACTTCATATTTGTTTGCCAAAACCGGGTGTTCCAGAACAGCCAGGTGGTTTCAGTTCCTTATACAAATAAAAAGCTGGATATCCATTTTGAAACCTTCAGGAACAAGCTAATGCCTGGACAGCAGGAGGAGTGGAAGATCCGTATCACCGACGCCGACCACAAAGGATTGCCCGCATCCTTTCTAACCACAATGTATGACCGTTCGCTTGATCAGTTCCGGAGCAATACCTGGTCGTTTGACTTGTTTAGGCACCATTTTTATGGTGACCCATGGGAAGTGAATGATGATTTCAGGACCACCAGTGACTCCTGGTATGCATCATGGCTGAATTCGTTGAATTTTCATTATAGCAATCCCTATCAGTTAAACTGGTTCGGAATGCAGATATCGGGGTATGGCCCTCCATGGAGAGGAGGGATGAAAGGCCAAGGGCTATTTAAAAACCAGGAAGCCTATTTCACTGAAGCAGAATCCATGCTGACAGCCGGACAAAATCCTCCTCCTCCTCCGCCAATGGATGATTTGTCAAACCCGGACCAACCCGACAAAGCTCGTGACAGGAGTCCGGAAAATCAAACAATCCCGGTGTTCCCTGTTCGCAAAGATTTTCGTGAGACGGCTTTTTTCTATCCTTCACTTCTCAGCGACAGCAGTGGTTATCTGCACTTGAAATTCACAGTCCCTGAAGTGCTCACTTCCTGGAAACTGCTGGGGTTGGCCTACACCAAACAGCTGGATTACGGACTGCTAGAGAAGGAGGTGGTCACAAAAAAGGACCTCATGGTTTTCCCAAATGCTCCCCGATTTGTCCGGCAAGGAGACACGGTTGTATTCATCGCCCGTATTGTAAACCTCAGTGATCACGAGATCTCCGGAGAGGCGAAACTGGATCTTTCAGAAGCGATCACCATGCAGCCGCTGAATCAACTAATCCTGGATACCGGATACGGGATATGGGATACGGGAAATATCAATCGCGAATCCCGTATCGCTGATCGTATATCCTTTCACATTTCTCCCGGTCAGTCAACGACAGTTTCCTGGACTCTGGTGATGCCTGTTTCAAAATTCATCAATATGCTGCAGTACACAGTCCTGGCTCAGGCCGGAGATTTCAGCGATGGTGAGACCAATATCCTGCCGGTTCTGAGCAACCGTATGCTGGTAACTGAAACCTTACCCTTACCGGTAAACGGAAAAGGGAGTTTTGATTTTACCTTTGATAACGTGCTTAAATCGGCATCCCTGCCATCACTCATCAACTACAGGCTTACCCTTGAATTTGCTTCCAGTCCGGCCTGGTTTGCCATCCAGGCGCTGCCGTCTCTGAACCAAAAAAATTACAGGAACACGGATCAGATCTTTGATGCCTTTTATGCAAATGCTCTGGCAGCCCATATCGCCAATGCTAACCAGAAGATCCGCCAGGTATTCGAAAGCTGGAAATCACTTACTCCTGATGCCTTGCTCTCAAATCTCCAGAAGAACGAAGAACTGAAATCCGCAATACTAGAGGAGACACCATGGGTAATGGAGGCGAAAAACGAGACGGAATCCCGAAGAAACCTCGGGCTCTTCTTTGATCATAACAACCTGCAACAAAACCTGAGCGAAAATCTGAAGCAGATCAGGCAGATGCAGTACCCCTCAGGCGGATGGCCTTGGTTTGAAGGCATGCAAGAAAACCGGCTGGTTACTCTTTCCATCGTCACAGGTCTGGGAAAACTGAACCACCTGGGAGTCAGGTTTGCGGAGAGTAGTGCCGATCTAGATCAAATGGTCCTCGCGGCTTTCTCCTACCTCGACCGGGAAATGATGAATGACTATAAACAAATGGAGAAGACCTTTCCGGAGAAGATGGAGGAGAATCACCTGACTCCCTTTCAGGTAAAATACCTCTACGCATTGAGCCTTTTCAACCGGTTACCTGATACCAGATACCCGATGCCAGACAGGGAACAGGGAATCATTAAGGCCCTTGAGTATTATACTTCACAGGCGAGAAATTTCTGGCTGAAACAGGATCTTACTTCCCAGGCAATGATTGCATTCGCCTTGAATCGCATCGGGGATGACATCACCCCGAAAACCATCCTGAAATCGTTGTCGGAACGGGCGTTGCACTCTCCCGAACTGGGGATGTATTGGGCTGCTCCCGGAGGGTATGAATGGTATCAGCAACCTGTGGAGAGACAGTCGATGCTGATCGAAGCGTTTGATGAGGTTGCAAATGACCAAAAATCCGTGGAGGAGATGCAGGTATGGCTACTCAAGCAGAAGCAGACACACATGTGGAAAACCAAACAGGCAACCGTGGATGCCTGTTATGCCCTTCTTCTGCGAGGTACCAACATCCTGGCAGCCGATCCGCAGGTGAGGATAAAGCTTGGAAATCTAGAGATTGATCCTGCCTCGATGCCCGATATCCGACAGGATGCTGGTACGGGTTACTTCCGGATGTCGTGGAGTGGCGAAGCCATCCGGCCGGAAATGGGAAACATCCGGGTCACCAAATCCACCAATGGCATCGCGTGGGGTGGACTCTATTGGCAGTATTTTGAGAACCTGGATCAGATCACGGCTCACGAAACACCTTTGACGGTTGAGAAGCAAATCTTCCTGGAGAAAAACACGGAAGCAGGACCTATGCTGGAAAGGATATCAGATGCCGGATACCAGATGCCGGATTCAGCATCCAGCATCCAGGATCCAGCATTACTTCAAATTGGCGACAAGCTGAAGGTTCGTCTCATCGTCACCGTTGATCGCAACATGGACTTCGTGCACCTGAAAGACATGCGTGCTGCCGGACTGGAACCCCTCTCCCCATCCCCCTCCCCTAAAGGGGCGGGGATTTACCCGCAATCATTATCCGGGTACCGGTACCAGGATGGCCTGGGATATTACCAATCCATCACCGACCTGGCTACCAACTTCTTCTTCGACTACCTGCCCAAAGGGACCTGGGTATTCGAATATCCGCTGGTGGTGAACAATGCCGGAGATTTTTCGACGGGTATTGCCACGATCCAATGCATGTACGCTCCGGAATTTTCGGCACATTCCGAAGGAAGCAGGTTGGAGGTAGGAAAGTGAGTGTGAGGTTATGAGAGTCTTAGAGTATGAGAGTAAATTAAAATTACTTTGTACGTCTAACTTCTAACTTGCGTTCGTACTTCGTTCTTCTAACTTCGTACGTTGAATATCACTACTTTTGCTATTCAAATTTCAATCAAACCACGATGTTTCGAACACACACCTGCGGGGAATTAAGGCTTTCAGATTCAGGGAATAACGTAACACTGGCCGGATGGGTGCAGCGCAACCGTGAGATGGGCGGCCTCACCTTTATCGATCTGCGCGACCGGTACGGGATCACCCAGCTGGTTTTCAATATGGAGGTGAACCCTGATCTGTGCAAAGAGGCCCGCGAACTGGGTAGGGAATTTGTGATCCAGGCAACAGGCAGGGTAGCCGAACGCTCTAACAAAAATCCCACTATTCCTACCGGCGACATCGAGATCAGGGTGGAAAAACTGGAGGTACTCAATCCCTCACAGATACCCCCTTTCACGATTGAGGACCATACCGATGGTGGTGAGGAACAGCGCATGAGATACCGTTACCTGGATCTGCGCCGTAATGAAAATAAAAAGAACCTGCTCCTTCGTCACAAAATGGCCATTGAATCCCGAAACTACCTGGCCTCTAAGGATTTCATCGAAATAGAAACCCCCTACCTGATCAAATCTACCCCCGAAGGCGCCCGTGATTTTGTGGTCCCCTCCCGGATGAATGAAGGTCAGTTTTACGCTCTTCCGCAATCGCCGCAAACCTTTAAGCAACTCCTTATGGTAGCCGGCTACGACCGGTACTACCAGATCGTTCGCTGTTTCCGCGATGAAGACCTGCGTGCCGACCGCCAGCCGGAATTCACCCAGATCGACTGTGAAATGTCATTTGTTGACCGCGACGATATCCTCAATACGTTTGAAGGATTAGCCAAACACCTCTTCCATTCAGTCCTTGGAATGGATGTAACAGATTTCCCCCGGATGCCATATGAAGAGGCCATGAAGCTGTATGGATCCGACAAGCCCGACATCCGTTTCGGGATGACAATTACGGAACTGAATTCCCTGATGAAAGGGAAAGGATTCCCCGTGTTTGACCAGGCAGAACTCATCGTTGGCATCACTGCCGAGGGATGTGCTGAGTACACACGGAAACAATTGGATGAATTGACCGATTTCGTCCGCAGACCGCAGGTAGGCGCTACCGGATTGGTCTATGTCAAATACAACCCCGACGGGAGCATCAAGTCATCCGTAGATAAATTCTACACGCCGGAAGATCTGAAGCCGGTTCTGGAGGTCTTTCAGGCACATCCCGGCGACCTGGTCCTGATTCTGGCCGGCGACGCTGACAAAACGCGATCCGCTCTGGGAGGCCTCCGCCTTGAGATGGGCAAACGGTTAAATCTGATCGATCCAAAGGTGTTCAAGCCCCTTTGGGTTATCGATTTTCCCCTGCTGGAGTGGGATGAAGAGACCCAGCGCTTCTATGCCAAGCACCATCCCTTTACCGCGCCCAAACAGGAAGACATTCCGCAGCTCATGTTCGGAGATGCCAAAAAAGTGAGGGCCAATGCCTACGACCTGGTGATCAACGGCGTAGAGATCGGTGGCGGGTCGGTCCGGATCCATGACAAAGCACTTCAGCAGCTGATGTTCCAAAAGCTGGGCTTTACTGACGAAGAGGCAGCCAATCAGTTCGGCTTCCTGATGAACGCCTTCGAATACGGCGCACCGCCTCACGGCGGCATCGCCTTCGGATTCGACCGCTGGGTCACTATTTTCGGCGGCGGCAACTCCATCCGCGACTTCATCGCTTTCCCAAAAAACAATGCCGGCAGGGATGTGATGATCGATTCGCCTTCAGAGATCAGCGAGGAGCAGAAGAAGGAGTTGGGAATTAAATAAAAGTGGGAAGTAATGTCATTGCGAACGAAGTGAGGCAACAGAGGTCAGAAATTAAAACTGGAAGGTTGATCTTCAAAGTGTGATGTAACATTTGCCCAGACACTTCAAACCATAAATCAGTTATTAAACAAAATGTTTAGTACAAGCGGATGGTTCGTGTTGCTGTAAAATGTCAATCAAGCGGCGGAAAAATCTCCTTCCAGTCCTCCTTCATGTCCACCACCACCCAATTATATTTCGCAGCATCGTTCAGCCCTTTCTGAAGATGACCTATGGAGGATAAGCTGTCATAGGCCACTTCCCTGATGGAGTCGGTATGGTGAACGATCAATCCGAACCGGGGTCCCGGTCCGGTGGATGTCCACTGCAACATGGCATAGTCGCCATCTGAATTTCCCGCCGTGAATACAGGTCGCTTTCCGATATACTGGTAGATCCCGACCGGTTTTCCCTCCTTGTCGTCCACAAAGTTGATCTCGGTCAGCTTAATTAAACCTGGTGATCCGTCAACGACTTCGTATTTTACTTTGTATGAGCTGCCTACAACCTGGTCGGGAGAAATGCCATAGGTCTCTTCAGTCCAGGGACGCATAAAGTCAATCCCACCGCCGGAAACGATGAATGTCTTATAGCCGTTTGCCCGAAGATATTGCAGGAGTTCCAGCATTGGCTGAAAGGTCATTTCGGTATATCGCCGGCCGGTTACAGGGTGCCTGGCAGTGTCTATCCACTCAGTCACAGATTGAGCAAAGGCATCAGTGGTTAACCCGCCCTGGATGGCAGCTACCATCTCCAGCAGGGCTTTCTCCCCACTCCTCAGAGCCGTTTTCACATCCCCGTCAAGCACCGCTTTAAATGGCTGTTTTGTCTTCCATTCGGGATGCTGCGGGGCCAGTATTTTCACCCGATCGATGGCATACATAAATTGCGCATAGATCGGTTGCTCACTCCAAAGAGTTCCGTCATTGTCAAAGCAGGCGATCCGATCGGAAACCGGAACGAAATCTCCGGTACCCTCCGTTGTGGTACTGGCAACAAAATCAAGGATGGCTTGTTTTGTCTCGCCGTCATTCCAGGAAGGAAGCGGGTCTGCTGTTAGGCCATATTTGGTTCCATCCGTTTCACCTTGTTGAGCCGGATCACAGGATGAAATGAAAACA
>JAFGNY010000115.1 GCA_016926765.1 Bacteroidales bacterium
ATCGGTTATCAGAAGGTGACCACGGGTGATTTCCTGGTGACAAGATCCCATCCGGTCTTCATCGACATTCCCATGAACGAGGCGGCAGTCACCCTGGAGGATGTGGTGATCAGACCCGACGCGTTTATCCGCAAAGAGGAGAGCCCGCTCTCTCTGCAAACTTTATCGATTCAGGAGATTGAACGGAGTCCGGGCGCCAACCGGGATATCTCCAAAGTGGTTCAGTCGCTTCCGGGAGTTGCCCAAACAGTCTCTTTCCGTAACGATCTCATCGTTCGCGGGGGAGGGCCCGGGGAGAACAGTTTCTACCTCGATGGCGTGGAGATTCCCAACATCAACCACTTTGCCACCCAGGGAGCTTCCGGGGGGCCGGTCGGGATCATCAACACCGACCTGATCCGGCAGATTGACCTCTATACAGGTTCGTTCCCGGCAAAACGGGGAAACGCGCTCAGTTCGGTGATGGAACTTTACCAGGTGGATGGCAACCGCGAAAAATTCGGAGGACGCTTTTCGATTGGCTCCAGCGATATCGGCCTTTCTCTTAACGGGCCCATCACGAAAAATTCCAGCCTCGTATTTTCCGTGAGACGATCCTATCTGCAATTACTTTTCGAAGCGCTGAAATTACCCTTTCTGCCAACCTATAACGACTACCAGCTGAAATACAAGATCAACCTGAAAAACAAAGACCAGATCTCCCTGATCTCCATCGGTGCGCTGGATAATTCAAAACTGAACACCGGGATCAAGGATCCCGATGCTTCCCAAACCTATATCCTTGGCTATCTGCCCGAATACAACCAGTGGAGCTATACCATCGGGATCGTCTACACACACTTCAGAAAAAAAGGGTACGATAACTGGATCGTGAGCCGTAGCATGCTGAATAATGAAGAGACCAAATACCGTGACAACATTGATAATCCCGATAGCCTTCTGCTGAACTATACCTCGCGCGACATGGCAAGCCGGATTCGGTACGAAGGGGTTTCTGACCTGAAAAAATGGAAAATCAGTTACGGGGCCGGCCTCGATTTTATCGAATACAAAAACAGCACCTATCAGAAACTCTTCCTTGCCGATGAGGTGAGAACCCTCGACTACTCCTCCTACCTGAATTTCTTCCGGTGGCATATCCAGGGACAGGTGACCCGGAATTTTTTCAGGGAAAAGCTGGAGCTCTCTCTTGGTATCCGGATGGATGCAAACAGCTATGCCGACCGGATGATCAACCTGCTGAACCAACTCTCTCCCCGTTTGTCGGCCTCCTATGCCTTTACCGATAAATGGTTCCTGAATTTCAATATCGGACGGTATTACCAGTTGCCTCCCACCACCTCACTGGGATTCAGGGATAACCGGGGAACCCTTGTCAACGACTCCCTGGGGATCCGGTACATCTCCTCCGACCAGGTTGCCCTGGGGATTGAATTCCTTCCGCGCCGTAGCTCCCGCATCTCCCTGGAGGGTTTCTACAAAGAATACGGCCATTATCCCTTCTCTCTGACCGACTCCATCTCGATGGCCAGCAAAGGAGGCGACTACGGGGCGGTGGGCGCCGAGCCGGTCACCTCCACCTCTTCGGGGAGAGCGTATGGGTTTGAAGTTCTTTACCGCGATGTCGACCTCTTTAAATTCAATGTTATCCTCTCCTATACCTTTGTGAGGAGCGAGTTTACGAATGTCTTCGGCCAGTATATCCCTTCGGCATGGGATAACCGGAACCTCTTCAACATCACGGTTGGCCGGAAGTTCAAATTCAATTGGGAAATCGGGGCTAAATGGCGGTTTGCCGGAGGAGCTCCTTACACCCCTTATGATTATAACAAGTCAAGCCTGGTGGCTGCCTGGGATGCGCAGGGGAGGGGATACCTTGATTATTCACAATTTAACACGCTCCGACTCTCCTCCTTCAACCAGCTCGACCTCCGTATCGACAAAGGGTTCTATTTTAAAAAATGGTCCCTCATGTTCTATATCGATATCCAGAACCTTCTCAATTTCAAGGCGGAACTCCCCGATATCCTCGTCAATACACAGCCCGATGGCTCGGTGATCACCTATACCGACCCCGATGGAAACGAACGGTATCAACTGCGGACCATTCCCAATAAAACAGGCACGATTCTCCCTTCAATAGGGATCATGGTTGATTTTTAATCCTGAAAAAGATGTACCTTTACTGAGGAAAAGCAGTAAAGGAATGACGATCGAAGAATTCATCCTCCGGCTTGAACATGAATTTGACCACCTGCCGGAGGGAAGATTGAAACCCACCAGCAATTTTCGTGAAGAGGTTGAATGGAATTCGATCCATGCGCTGATTCTGATCGCATTGGTGAAAACGGAGTATGACGTGACCGTGACTGCGACAGACCTGTTGAAATTTCAAACTGTCGAGGATATCTATTCATTTATTACCAGCCGCCAAAAGGCATAATGGCCCTTTTTTCCATACCCCGCACCCGGATTGCCGGGATCGCTGCCTGCGTTCCCGGGAACCGGGAATATACGGCCGGTTATCGCTGGATTTCACAAAAGGAGCGGGAGCTCTTCATCCGGACGGTTGGCGTGGAAACCCGGCGGGTGGTATCCAAAGGAACAACCACTTCCGACCTCTGCCTGGTTGCTGCCCGGAGGGTGATGGTTGATCTTGGCTGGAGAGCCGACGAAATCGGACTGCTGGTCGTTGTCACCCAAACCCGCGACTACCTGATCCCCGCTACCGGCGGGATCCTCCAGGATCGGCTTGGACTGCCCCATTCCACCATCGCGCTCGATGTTCACCAGGGTTGCTCAGGTTATGTGTATGGCTTGTCTCTGATGGGGAGCCTGATGAACACAACCGGTATCAGAAAAGGATTGCTGCTGGTGGGCGACATCTCGTCACGCAACACCTCCTACCGCGATAAAAGCGCCTATCCCTTGTTCGGAGATGCCGGTACAGCTACTGCCATCGAACTTTCTGAAGAGGGGGCCGCCATGCAGTTCAACCTGGAAGGCGACGGCTCAGGATATGATGCGATCCTCATTCCGGATGGAGGCATCCGGCAAGGACTTTCAAAGTCTTCTTTCAATTATAAAAAATATGGGGAGGGAATTTACCGGAACAACCTTCAGGTCGCTCTTGACGGGATGAAGGTCTTTAACTTTTCCCTCAGGGAGGTGGTCCCGAATGTGAAAGAATTGCTGAAGTTTGCCGGGAAAACAATGGATTCAATCGATTACATCGTGTTTCACCAGGCCAACAAACTGATCAATGAGTCGTTGCGGAAAATGCTGAAAGTCGACGAAGTGAAAACTCCGGCTTCAATACGGAACTACGGAAATACCAGCTCTGCTTCCATCCCGTTGACCATGGTCTCGGAGCTCTCCGGCGAATTGAGCTCCAGGAAAACAAACCTTCTCCTCTCCGCGTTTGGGATAGGACTATCCTGGGGTGCTGTCCTGATGGAAACGGATACCATTATCTGCCCGGAAATCATTGAATACAAATTAAATACATGACCAACGTGTTTAGTCTCACCGGCAAAACCATCCTCGTCACCGGCGCCTCATCCGGACTGGGGAAGCAAACGGCCCTGACGGCCAGCGGGCAGGGAGCGCAGGTGGTCATCACCGGCCGGAATCCGGAAAAACTCAATGAGACCTTTAAGCATCTTGACCCCGGAGCGAAGCATTCCATCCATCAGCAGGTGGTGGCCGACCTGACGCTGCACTCTGCCATCGATGAACTCACCGGCCGGCTGCCGGTGTTAAACGGGGTGGTCTTCTCTGTTGGGATATCCGGCCTTCTGCCCACAAAGTTCCTCACCGGGAAAGAAATTGAGAAGAATTTCAACACGAGCTTCAACTCCGCTGTACTGATGATGGCTTCGTTGCAGAAAAAGAAAAAGCTCCAAAACCAGCGCTGCTCTGTCGTTTTCATCTCCTCCATTTCCACCCGCTATCCGTTTGTCGGCGGAGCCATGTATATCAGCGCGAAAGCGGCGCTGGAAGCCTATGCCCGTGTTCTGGCGCTTGAATTGTCACCCCGGGGGATCCGGGTCAATTGCGTCTCCCCGGGCTTTGTCAGGGGCCCCATGCTGGATCAAACGCAGGAACAACTTTCGGGAGAGGTCATCGCCAAAATTGACGAACGGCAGCCGCTGGGGATCGGTGAACCGGAAGATGTGGCAAATACCATTGTCTTCTTTCTCTCCGATGCCTCTCGATGGATCACCGGAACCAACCTATTCCTCGGAGGAGGTTAATATCATCTGTTCCAATGCCCAGCCCTCCAACATATTCCGTCATCGTACCGGTTTACAACAGTGAACAGTC
>JAFGNY010000116.1 GCA_016926765.1 Bacteroidales bacterium
ATCATTAGTTCCAGCTGGGACGGGACGGTGAGGATGGTTGACTTTTACTCTCTCTCAGAACGCCTCGTACTCACTCAGCGACGCATGGGGAGAAGTCCTTTTGTTACGGTTTCACCCGACGGAAGATTCCTGTTCTCTTTCAGCTATGATATAGAAAAAAGTCCGTTGTGTCAATCAAATATTGTACGGCAATGGTCTTACCATACCGGCGATATGGTGCGAATATTCAGCAACACAGGGGTGCATAAAAGCGGGACCCGGGGCGGCGCCTGTATGCCGGTAGGCGATCACCTCTATACTCTTTCTAACAGCGGGTACCTGAATCTCTTTGATCTGCGTTCGGGAAGATTGATCAACGAAACCTCGATTGCGGAAGATTTCCGCACCATGTGCGTGATTCCCGAACGCAACCTGATCATTGCCTCAGATACCAACGGATCCATCTATCTGTATCACATCATTTACAAACGGATCCTTGCATCGTGGAAAATTCATCAGAATGATATTACCTGTATCAAGGTTTATCCGGGCAATCCTGATATCATCGTTACCTGCAGCTTTGACGGTTTCGTAAAAATATGGGAGTTGCCTGAGTTCAATCTCATTGAAGTTCTTCCGATCGATCAGCACGAGCTCTGGAGCTGTGAATTCATCGGGAACCTTCTGGCGGTGGGGAGCACATCGGGTTTTATTTATATTTATGGCCTCGTTGATCTTTCGGCAATATCGTTAAAAGCCAGGATGTTCCTTTCCAAACAAGCGTATGTCATCTTTCCGGAGAACTCCACCCACTTTTACTGTAATGACAGTTCCCTGCTTTCAATCAACCGGAAAGAGGACGACTCCATGATCATCGGAAAGCATGCCGGTTATCTGTTTGAATTATTCAACTCAAGAAACGTTCTTGACCGGTTATTCGGAGGAGATAATCCATTGAATGAATCGGGAAGTATCCATACCAAACTGACCAGGCAGATTCCTGCAAATTTAACCAGGCAACTATGAACGTTCACACAATTCATAAAGGCAATTCCCGTTTGAAGACTATCAGCCTAAGGAATATGAAATCCATGCGATTTGTTATCTCTGGTCTGTTATTCATGTTTTCCTTGCCTCTCCTTGCTCAGGTCGATCCCTATTATCAGGCAGCGATTCTTTATCTGAGGACCGTAAATAAATCAGGCCGGCCTTTGCCTTCTGCCATTATTCAACTGACCGACCAGGTAACAAACCGATCCATGTACATTCAATCTGATCCCTCAGGCCAGATTGAAGTCCCCCTTATCCCAGGGCATGATTACCTTGTAACCGATACAGAGGGGGATTTACTGAAAAAGATCAGTATACCACAGAGACAGACCGGACCTCTCGTAAGAACAATTCATCTCGACGCAACACAGGTCTCTCCCCGGTACCCTTTTGATACGGTCACCCAGAAACCGGGAACTGCATCACTGAAAGGCAATATGCTGGAAGGAATATTGGCAATCAGCCTAAGGGATGGTGACGGAGCGCCTTTAACAGCGGTTCCCGTGAAACTGGTATGTCACAAGTACAGGAAAGTCATCCTGTCGACAACAAACGCCATGGGGAAAGTACGATTTCAGGTATACCTGGGCGGAGACTACGAGTTGGGTATTGAGGACTCGGAACAGGTTAAGACTTTCAGGGTTCCACCGTTATCAGGATATACCCTGCATGCTGAGATTACCTATCAACCGACTGCTATTACCGAACATCAGCACAACGATACGATCTTCCAGGAATGGATTCCCCGAAAGGGAGCCACCACAGCCCGGGCATTTCTTGAAGCGCTCGTCACCGATTACACACATGCGCCATTAGCCAACGAAAACGTATACCTTGATGTAGTCGGGACCAGTCAGGTTTACAGAGCGACCACCGACGAACGGGGGAAAGCCTGTTTCCTGATTCCCTACAACCAGAATTACACCCTTCATCTGACCTATGAGCGTGATATCTTTCTATGTAAATACGCCAACAAAAAAGGGTACCTGGTTGAAGACGAGGTTTTCATTACCTACAGAGGGACAGCACAGATTGAAGATTTCTTCCACAAGACAAGAAGGGATAAGGACGGTTTCATCACCGAGTTCATGCCTGTTGAAGTAAAAAAGATCGGATTTGATCCAATGAATATCCAACAAACGGATCATGGATATCATGTAAATTTTCCATCAAAAACTGAGACACCCACTCCGGCCGTTTTTAACGATGACGATATAATTCAGGGAGGAGGATATTACAGCAAAGAGGTGTACTCCTTCAATAACAGAACCGGGCAATTTAACTGGGGGTTGGAATTGGGCGACAACGGAGTCTCTGCCTCGGTGTGTGATGAGGACTTCCTGATAATCACCACTGAATCGTGCACCCTGTACGCGATTGATGGAAAGACCGGTGAACTGGCCTGGTCGAAATGGCTTGGCCCCGAAATAAACTCTACTCCTACAGTAGCCGATGGAAAAGTCTATGCCGTTTACCCCACACAACTCAGTTCATCTGCACAATGGTCAGAACCTTACGCCGTAATCTGCTTTGAGTTGAAGACAGGAAGCATCCTCTGGCAAAACTGGATTGATTCAGAGCCTCTTGGATCCCCGGTTGTAAGCGGAAAATCGCTTTACATTACCACCTCCGGGGGGAATTTGTACCAATTTGACAACTGTTCGGGTGTAGTTTTGGGATCGCTAACTCAAGGTTTGTGCACGTCGCCACCGACCATAACCGGGAATAAGGTATACCTAACCTGCAAGGATACTGACCATCCCGGCAGAAAACGGATCAATGCCTATCAGGTTCATTCATTGATTCCCTGCGGATCATTTTCCCTCATAACCACCTATCCAGAACCTGTTTCCAACTCCCTGACTCCTTCGGAGCAGATGAACTATAGCGGAGGCAGGCCATTGTCCTTCAAGGGCAAGCTTTATGCGATTTCGGGAAACTCATTGATCTGCATCGATCCCATTGAGCTTATAAAGGAATGGGGTGTTGATCTTACTTCCATTCCCGGAATGGAGGAAGATGCTTTCAGCACCATGCCGCTCGTTGCCAATCAACAGATCATCGCGGCTACCCGATCGGGGAAGGTACTGGTGGTTGATCCAATAAAAGGTCAATTGAAAACCACGTACGACCTTGAATCACCTATCATTTTTCAACCAATCATAAACGCAGGATGGATCTATTCAGGTTCAAGGGAAGGAAAGCTTGTTTCCTACAATACTGGAAACACGGCGCTAACCGGTTGGCCAATGTGGTCGCTCAATGCAGCCCATAATCCGGTGGTGGAATAGAATTCCATAAAAATACCCCAATTTGGGTATTGCTCTATTGGATAAACCATTGTAATATTACGAATGTTTTTAGAGATAAAATCAACCACCGGAGTATTACAACATAAAAGGAAAGCCCATGAAGTCATTTAATTTCGTTCTCATAATTATTGTGATATTTCTCTTCTTCACAAAATCAGGTTTATCCCAAATTCCAAAATTCCCTAAACCTCCTATATTTCCAGGTCAGAAAAAACCAAAGGAGCCTGAAAAACCATTATCAATACTTCATGTACTGGATTCTATCAAAGGTATTAATAAAGGGAATCAGGAGGTTCTAATACCTTCCAGTTCTTATTTATTACCTTCCAATTTAATCGTCAAAAAGACTACATTTAACGAAGGTACGAATGAACTTCTTTTTCTCATAGTGAAACAAGGAAAGGTAGCTTCGTCAATGCCTGTCTATTTAATAGATTTTGATCAGGTCAATGATACCGTCGTATGGAGTTATGAAACCGTTTTCGGTAAAGGAATCAAGTTATTTAATACGTCGGATTTATCAGTCCTGCAGTGCAAAAAAGGTGACGTATGGAATAATTATGCCATTTCGAATAAATCGGGTCAACTGATCTGGCAAAATAATTATGAATTGAGATCACCAATACCTGAGAAAAAAATTGCTTTATCCGGTTCCTTTGACTGCATTGATCTTTCGACCGGTCAGATTCGGTGGGCCCGTCAAGTGGACAATACGTTCGGATTGATAGAGGATTTTTTTATAGGGGATAAACTATTTTCCCTGGCAGATGGATTACACTGCATTGATCCTGAGAATGGAAAAGGATGGAGTGTTTATGCCCCAATGGGAAAATCGGAAAGAGCTGACGCGGCTTCAGATATTCTGGGAGGGATGATGTTTGGATTACTCCCAACAATTATCACTTCTTTCAATTCGAACTATTATATAGGTAATCTTTCTGGACATGAGGGAAACGCAAATGAATATATATCTCCGGAACTGTTAGCAAATAACGAAGATGCCTATCCATCCATCCATGCCATTAACCGTTCTGGTAAATACATTCGTACAGGACTTGGATCAAACATTTTTTTTCAGAAAGGCAAGATCTACTTCTCAGCAAATAACACTATAATCTGCGTTGATTCCATATCAGGGAAAAAAATATGGACAAAAATGTTACCTGATCAAAGAACCGGAGCTGGTATTGTAACTGGTTGGGATGATATGGTACTGTTTATTAATAAAGGATTATGTTTCAGAGATAAAACGTTCAGATATTATTTCATCCCATATTTTACCTTCTTGAATTCCGAAACTGGAGATATCATCTGCTCGCGAGGTCTTTTAAAACGCTATGATCCTGTAATTGACATTCAAACGAGCGATTCTTCAATGTTTTTACTTCTTGAAAAAGATCTAATAAGCTATAACCGCCAATGCTCAATTACGGGTAAATTATCAGATTCCCAAGATTCTTCTATCATCTTGACAAGCGGCAATTTCATTCAATTTCTATCCAAGGATCAACTGGGTGATATCTATTCAAATTCATTTACGGATAAAAATCATTACGAGAGCTTACTTTCGATGGTGAGCAACGATTACACGTTTTTCCTCCTGGCCGAAAAAGGCATCGTCTGTTTTGATAAAAAAATGCATAAAACAGGATGGATACCGGAAGATGACCTGCACCACATTCTTTCAAGGAACAACAGGAAAAGCCTGTTGGGTCCACTGAATGAGTATTTAACGAAACGTATAGTGATTGATGAAGGGAACCAGGGGGAGGTCATTCTGCGGTTAGATCCTTTCTGCAGGTCGGAAGTGGAAAAGGACCTACTCATTCTTTACAGAGCCGATAATACTGTTTCGACAATAAATTGGGTTGAAGCATGCAAACATTCTGAAATAATGGAATAGAAGTACTTATGAGTGAAAGTTATCCGAATTAAAATTAATACTGTAAACCAAAACCAAATGAAAACACCATGTAAAATTACCGGACTGATTGTTACCGGACTTTTTTTTATCATGTGCGGAACTTTATCAGCACAGAATAAAAGGGTTCCTTTTCAGGAAGTTAAAAATATACCCGAAGGTAAGGCATTGGTATATATATACCGGCCAGGAAATATGTCTGGAGCCGCATATCATTATTCAATCAATGCAAATGATCAGAAGGTCAGTGAAGTTCATCTTTATAATGATACCTATCTTGTCTATTATGCTGACCCCGGGAAGTATGAATTTTGGTTGATCTGTTACGGAAAAAAGAATTCCGTCAATCTTGGGGTTTATGCTGGTAAAACTTATTACATAGAAGTAAAAGGAGCCCTTCTAAAGGTGGTTCCGGCTGAAAAA
>JAFGNY010000117.1 GCA_016926765.1 Bacteroidales bacterium
AGGGATATAGCATTGTTGTTGGTTATCCTGATATCGTCACCCCAGCTTACCCCTCCATCAACGGATCGTTTGTAGTAAATCTCGGCATTCCCATCGCGATCGTCACTCCATACAACATGTACAAAATTGCCTTCAACAGCAATGCACTTCATATTATTATCTGAGGTAATCGAAATCCCGGGGTCATATGTTAACTGAATCGTTGGCTGCCACTGGGCGTTGCAGGAATTGACTTTCAAAGCCAATCCAATGATTAGAACCAATGCTAACGTGTAGATTGATTTTTTCATAATTCGTTGTCTTTGAAACAAAGGTAATTGGTTCTTCTGTCATTCTGCTATGTTTTCGAAATTTCACTAACATTGCAAACAATTCTAACCTCTCTTACCTGTGTTTCATCACCGTCTTTTTTTTCTCTTCGTTCTGGTTATCGGTCACGGGTCTGGTTTGTTCCTCACAGATACCGCCAGCGGCCAGTGCCCCTTCCAGAATGTTGTTTTTACCAGCGGCGAAGAGATCTCCTATACGGTATCCTACAACTGGGGACCCATCTGGGTTGACGCCGGGACAGTCACCTTTAAAACCACCCTGGAGCAGAAAGAGGGAAAACCGGTGTGGCACTTCGTCAGCACCGGCCGGACCTTCGCCTCCTATGATTTCCTCTTCAAAGTAAGGGATACCTATGAAAGCTGGATCGACACAGCCACCTTCCAGACCATCGAGTTCAACCGGTATATCTACGAAGGAGGGTATCAGTTGCAAAACAGATCGTGGTTTGATTATATTCACAGGGTTGTCTACAGCCATACGAAACGCAATGACGATCCTATGGTGCACGATACCCTTCACATGATTGACTGCACCTTTGACATGCTGGCAGCCGTCTACTATGTCCGCTCCCTCGATCCCGACTCCATTCAACAGGACATTACACTACCGGTGTTTGTGGCTATCGACGACAGTGTTTACCGGATTGATGTCCGGCTGCTTGGAAAAGAGATCGTGGAACACCCTAGCGGAAAGCACTTTCCATGCATTAAATTTTCGGCTACCATGGTTGAAGGGACTATCTTTACCAAAGATCAGGAAGCGTTTGTTTGGGTAAGTGACGATCCCAATCGCATACCGGTTTTTATTGAGGCGAAAATCCTCGTAGGCTCAGTCAACGCTTATCTGAATGAAGCGAAGGGATTGAAAGAACCCATCAGAAAAGTAGTTTCTGCGGAATAGCCCTATCCCTTCATTCCTTCATCACTTCATTACCTTAACACCTCATGACCCCCATGACTTTCATGACTTTTATGACTTATATGACGATATAGAATCTTCCACTACTATGTTATATAAAATTGTTAATAACTTTTAGTACTTTGTATTGCATAGTATTATTTTATGTATTATATTTGCAGCATGAATATCGAGAACCAAAAAGCCCAGATGCGCAAAGGAGTCCTTGAACTCTGTATCCTCTCCATCATAGCCGAGAAGGACGCGTACGCCTCCGACATCATCGAAAAGTTGAAAGAGGCCAGACTGATCATCGTAGAAGGAACATTGTATCCTCTCCTGACAAGGTTAAAAAATGACGGCCTCACCACCTACCGGTGGGAAGAGTCAAAATCAGGGCCGCCACGAAAGTACTTCCAAATCACCGACATCGGTAAAACCGTACTGAACGAACTGAAGCTCGGATGGCAGGAACTGGCTATGGCCGTTGAACAAATCATTGCATAAAACCAAACAGAAAATCAGATGAAAAAGACTGTTACAATCAACGTCAGCGGGATCATCTTCCATATCGATGAAGATGCATATATGAAATTATACAACTACCTGGAGAGTCTTAAGATCCATTTTCAACCACTGGAAGGGAGCAGTGACATCATCGAGGACATTGAAGCCCGCATTGCCGAACTCCTGCAGGAAAAATTAGGCGAGACGAAACAGGTAATCACAATCCTCGATGTGAATGAAATCATCGTGGTGATGGGTCAGCCCAGCCAGTTCACAGATGAAGACACTTCGGAAGAGACTTCTTTTAAACAAAATCGAGTCCCCAGCGCAAAACGGTTTTACCGTGATCCTGACAACAAAGTTGTTGCGGGCGTTTGCAGCGGGATCGGAGCTTACCTGCACTGGGACCCAGTGATCATCCGGATCCTTTTTATCATCAGCCTGTTTGCAGGCGGTTTCGGGATCTTTCTGTACCTGATCCTTTGGATTGTTATCCCTGAAGCAAACACGACCGCGGAGAAACTGGAGATGCGTGGAGAGAAAGTGAATATTTCCAACATCGAAAAGTCCATTAAGGAAGAGATGAGTGCACTTAAAGACCAGGTCAACAACCTTACGCGGAAAACGACCCGGAATTTAAGAGGAACAGGGGCATCGCCCTCGCCAATAGAACAGATTATAAAAGGAACTATTGACGTGTTGCAGGTTTTTGGACGGATCCTGTTGATTATCCTGGGAATTTCGCTGGTTCTGGTTGGAATCAGTTTCTTTACCGCTTTCCTCGCGCTGATTTTCGGATGGGGTGGCTCCATCCTGGTCGACAGTGATGTCCTGATCATGTCATTCCCCTCCTACCTCAACCTGATTCTGGGATGTTCCTTCAACCCGTTTTTTATTCAGGCAGCTCTGTTGCTCCTTTTCGGCATCCCGATACTACTGATCCTATACTCTGGCATCAAATTGATTTTCAGATTTGAAGGGATCAGGTATTTTGGGATAACACTCCTTAATATCTGGCTGATCGGCCTGGTGATTGCAGTCTTTTATTCCTTCAAAATATATAACCTGGTAAAAGCAGATGCGACAGACCAGGAACGGATTGACATCACCCAACCCGTTTCCGACACCATTCATCTGTCCTATTCCGACTGGGGTTCTATTGACGAATTATCGCTGGACACCTATGAAGTCTTCGAGAACATCAGCCTTTACACAGATCAGGAAAAATATTTCTATCTTATCCCTTCTATCAGGATCGAACCCGCAGGCGGGAACCAGGTTGAAGTTGTCAGGCGTGGTTTTGCACGCGGTAAGTCCGTTTCCGATGCAAAATCCCGCCTTGGCATGATCCGCTATACCATCCGGCAATCCGGGGACACGGTGTTCATGGATCATATCGGCACCTTTCCCCAGGATGATTGCTGGAGAGGTCAGAAGATTATGGTGACTGTGAAGGTTCCTGAAGGCTGCTATATTAATCTGGGCAAGGGGGAATGGCGGATTGAGACCGAATTTTCTTCTTACACCCGGATCATGGATCATGCCGGGATTTTCAGAATGAGTGCATCAGGATTAGATGATTTGTGATCTTTTTGTTAATTTTACCGCATTCCGAGGTAAATTCATCATTAGATCATAAATCAATTCCCATGAAAAACACATTTTCTTTTCTGCTGATCGCAGCAATTGCGGGCATGACATCCTGTGTCCCTTCCGGTCAAAAAAAGACTGAAAACTCCTTGATTGAAAAACAGAACCTCACCCTCACAAGCGACCTGATGACTCCCGAAGTGCTATGGTCCTTTGGCCGGGTTAGTGGTCCGGAGGTCTCACCCGATGGAAAGACCGCACTTTATGGCGTTACGTATTATTCCATTGAACAAAACAAGGGCAACCGGGAACTTTACACAGTCGGCATCGACGGACAAAACGGGAAACAACTCACTCATTCCCCGAAGAGTGAATTCAATGAACTCTGGAGGCCCGACGGCAAGCGAATCGGGTTCCTCTCTTCTGAAAGCGGATCTGTTCAGTTGTGGGAGATGAACCCGGATGGTTCCGGCAGGATTCAGATCACCGCTATTGATGACGGCATCACCGGATTCAAATATTCCCCCGACCAAACCATGATCCTCTATACCAAAGAGGTATACCTGGAAAATAAATTCAACGATCTTTACGCGGGGCTTCCGGATGCATCCGGACGGCTCATGGACGATCTCCTCTACCGTCACTGGGACTCCTGGGTGGACTCTTACAGCCATGTCTTCTATGCCAACTATGACGGCATAAAAGTGTGGGATGATAAAGACATCATGCCCGGTGAACCCTTTCAGTCGCCGCTAAAGCCTTTCGGAGGGATTGAACAGGTTAACTGGAGCCCCGACAGCAAAGCCATTGCCTATACCTGTCAGAAAATGGTTGGCAAGGCAGCCACGCTTTCCACCAACTCTGATATCTATCTGTATACCCTTGAATCAGGTGAAACAACCAACATGACCCAGGGAATGATGGGATACGATATCTCTCCTGTCTATTCACCGGATGGCAGTTACATCGCATGGGAGAGCATGGAGCGTGATGGCTATGAATCCGATCAGAACCGTCTTTTCATCGTCAACACTTCCACCTGGGAAAAAACCTACGCTACAAAAGGCTTTGACCAGAATGCAGGCTCATTGGCGTGGAGCGCCGACAGTAAGGAAATCTATTTCACAAGCGACTGGCATGGCTCTTTTCAAATCTACAGTTTCAACCTGGAGTCGGGCGCTATCAGGCAGATCACTGAAGGATTGCAGGATTACGGCAATGTGGTACCTGCCAACGGGAAGCTGATTTCTGCAAAACAAACGATGTCGTTCCCTACGGAGTTGTTTTCCGTTGATCCCGAAAGCGGGGCTGCCGAACAGATCACATTTACCAATAAAGAACTGTTGGCACAATTAACTATGGGCACTGTAGAGGAGCGCTGGATCAAGACCTTTGATAATCTTGACATGCAGGTCTTCGTAATCTACCCGCCTCATTTTGATCCGGCTAAGAACTATCCCGCCATTTTATATTGCAAAGGCGGCCCACAGGGTCCGCTCAGCCAGAATTTTCATTACCGCTGGAACTATCAGATCATGGCAGCAAACGGTTATATCATCGTTGCGCCCGCCCGCAGGGGTGTTTCGGGGTTCGGACAGGCCTGGCAGGAACAGATCAGCGGTGATTATCATGGCAAGAGCATGCAGGACTACCTCACGGCCATTGATGTGCTGGCAAAAGAACCTTTTATTGATGAAAACAGGCTGGGAGCCGTCGGAGCAAGCGCCGGCGGGTACGCCGTATACTACCTCGCCGGAAATCATCAGAAGCGGTTTAAGGCACTCATCGCCCACGACGGGATCTTCAATGAAG
>JAFGNY010000013.1 GCA_016926765.1 Bacteroidales bacterium
CCACATAGAGAAGGTCATTCAGGTTGACCTTATAGGTTTTCTTTCCGGATTTGACAAAAATGTACTGCTCCTCAGAGGGAAGTTCAGCAGGGAGAGCACCATCTGTAGCAGAAGCCCGTGAGGATAGCATCTCCTGTGCTTTGTGGACTGCTTTCACGAAACGGTCGAAAGCAAAAGGCTTCATGAGGTAATCCACAACATCCAGTTCATATCCCTCCAGTGCGTATTCGGCATAAGCAGTAGTGATGATCACCAGGGGTGTTTTTTTCATTGTCTTCAGGAAATCAATGCCACTGAGCTTGGGCATATTGATATCCAGAAAGATCACATCTATCTGTTCCCTGTGCAACACCTCTATGGCGTCCACAGCCTGGTTGCACTTGGCCACGACCTCCAGGAAAGGAATGTCCAGGGCATACTTTTCAATAACACGTTGAGCCAGAGGCTCATCATCGATGATCAGACAACGGATTTTCATACACAATCAATTGAAATGGATAAATTGACCCGATAGGCTGTTTCTGTTTTCACCAGTTCAAGGGAGTGGCATTTTGGATAAAGAAGGTCCAGGCGCTTTTTCACATTATCCAATCCGAATCCGTTCTTTGATGGATCAACATGGTCATCAGGGAGATCAATATTGTTTTCAACAGAAAACCAGATGGTGTCGGGTTGTTCCACATGAAATTCAATGTAAATATATGGCGTGCTGGATTTGGCTTTACTTCCATGCTTAAAGGCATTCTCAATAAAAGCGATAAAAATCAGCGGATCGATACGCATATGCAGGTTTTCTCCAACGACCAGAAATTTGACCTCCAGATGTTCATCGGCACGCATTTTTTCCAGGAATACATAACTCTTGAGGAATTCCAGTTGTTTGTTGAGGGGAACCTGGGTGTCCTGACTTTCATAGATCACATACCGCATCAAATCGGAGAGCTTGAGGATCATGTCGGGTACTTTGTCGGATTTGTCCAGACTCAACGCATAAAGGCTGTTCAGGGTATTGAAAAAGAAATGGGGATTGACCTGTGATTTCAGTGCCTGCAATTCGGCTCTTACCTTCTGGCTTTCTATCTCTTTCACCTTGAGTTCGGCATCCTGTAATGCAATGGAGTCCCGCATAAATTTCAATAACGTTGTAACGATCAGGAAGATAGTCACCAGAATCGCCTCGGCAATGGCTTCGCTGATGAATTCAGGGTGCTCCTCTTCAAAGGCATGCGAAGTAAAGTAGTTGAGCAGGATAAAGAGAATGATATTGGCTACCTGCAGGAGTGAAAAAAGGAAGAACCGTCGTTTTTTGAAAAACCTGGGGATCAGCCATAGCAAATTGATGTATACCGAAATAGCCAGATAGACCAGGGTGATCAGGATGGAGGTGGCTGTCCGCAAATCAATGTGTGCCAGTTTGACTCCCCGGGTATAAAAGAGCAGCAGCAGAAAAAAGAGCAGGCTGACAAACCAAAAAAGGAGATGCGGGAAGACAAACTGATGCTTGCACCGCTGGTAAAACCGGTATAGGATTCCCTCTGGCATGATTTACGATCTGGTTACGGGTACAAAGATGAAAAATACCCGTTTAGGAAACAAGGTTTTTAGACCATTATCTGTTTTTGCCTGATCATGCTTCATCTATAGCGGTTAACCTTAATGGATACTGCATAACGGAAAAACGAAAGGGTTTGTCGGGTGTAGAGTGCTTTTGTCCGAAAAAGTTCCATAATCTGAAAATTGTACGTAATATTGCGGTTTCAATCATTTAATTATGAACAGTATGATGACAAACAGACCAATTTCCCTGATCATTCTCCTGATGAGTCTGGCCTTCGTAGTGATGCCGGGCAAAACGATCCAATCCGGCAACCCCCCTGACGAAGGGATGTGGTTACCTATTCTGCTGGAGAGACTCAATTATGTCGACATGCAGAAAATGGGGCTTCATCTGACCCCCGAAGAGTTATACAGCATCAATACCTCCAGCCTGAAAGATGCCATCGTTGGGCTCTCCGGCGGGAGTCCGGCCAACAGCGGCTTTTTTTGTACGGCAGAGGTCGTATCCGGCAATGGGTTGATTTTCACCAACCACCATTGCGGATACAGCGCGGTACAAAACCTGAGCACCCCTGAGCACGACTATCTCACTGATGGGTTCTGGGCGCGCTCCCATGAAGAGGAGCTCTATTGCAAGGGTATCAACGCTTCGTTTCTGGTCAGGATCGAAAATGTGACCGATTCCATCATCCCTTTCCTGTCGGATACCCTCAGTGAATCGGATCGGGGAAAGAAGGTGCGGGAGATTTCCAAACGGCTCAACCATACGGCATCCGAGGATGGAAAATATGAATGCAAAGTGAGCTCTTTCTACAGCGGAAATGAATACTACCTGTTTGTATTCAAGACATATAAAGATGTGAGACTGGTTGGTGCGCCTCCCTCCTCTATCGGAAAATTCGGCGGGGATACCGACAACTGGATGTGGCCACGGCACACGGGCGACTTCACCATTTTCAGGATCTATGCCGACGGTGAGAACGCACCGGCTGATCATACAGAAGAGAATGTTCCCCTGAAGCCCGATTACCATCTTCCGATCAGTCTGGGCGGCGTAAAAAAACACGATTTCGCCATGATCTGGGGGTATCCGGGGGGAACGTCCCGTTATCTCACCTCTTACGGAATCGAATACAACCTCAACGCCTTCTATCCCGTCATTATTGATGTGTTTGGCAAACAGATGGAGGTGATGAAGGAGAGGATGAATGTGGATACAGAAGCCCGGATCGCCTATTCCGACGACTATGCAGGATTGTCCAATACCTGGAAAAATTTTATCGGACAAACCAAAATGCTGAAAAAGAATAAGGTCATCCAGAAAAAAGAGGCTACCGAAAAGGCATTCACTGAATGGATCAATGCCAACACCATGCGCACCGAAAAATACAGCAATGTACTCCCTTCTCTGAAA
>JAFGNY010000118.1 GCA_016926765.1 Bacteroidales bacterium
CGTGAATCCGAACCGGAAAAAGCTTCCCGCCCCTTTGACCGTGATCGTGATGGTTTAGTCCCCAGTGGCGGCGCTGCAACTGTTATCCTCGAAAGTTATAGTTCCGCATTACAACGTGGTGCCACTATCCTGGGAGAAGTTATGGGGTACGGATTCTCTTCCAACGGGGAACATATTTCAGTGCCCAATGTCGAAGGCCCGAGACGTGCGATGCAAATGGCACTGAAAGATTCGGGAATGTCAGCAGATGACATTGGTTACATCAATGCCCATGCAACCTCTACACAGGTAGGTGACAGCAACGAAGCACAAGCGATTGATGAAGTCTTTGGAAAGACTAAGCCGTTGGTAAGCAGCACAAAATCCATGACAGGCCATGAAATGTGGATGGGCGGAGCCAGTGAAGTGATTTACTCTGTTCTGATGATGCAGAATTCCTTTGTTGCACCTAATCTCAACTTCGATCATCCTGACGAGTACTCTGCCAGGCTTAATATTGCCCATACGACCTCCCCGGCAGAGATCAATGCATTTCTCTCCAACTCCTTTGGATTCGGAGGAACAAATTCAGCGCTTGTGATCCGTAAGTTTTCCGGTTGAAATTCCGGAAAAAATGTATTTTTGCATCTATCAATGAATCTCCTGATGCAGAACGATGAGATAATCAATAAGATAAATCAACTCTTGATTGAAGAGATCGAGATTGATGAAGATCAGATCAGGCGTGAAGCTGATCTAAAAAAAGACCTGGGCATTGATAGTCTTGACTTTGTCGATCTTTTTGTCATCATTGAAAGCAACTTCGGATTTAAAATGAAAGCCGAAGAGATGGCAGATATTAAGACTCTCCAGGACTTTTATACTTACGTTATCAACCGAGTGAATCCAAATTAATTCCCGGATGTCATCATGGCAGGGAAAAACCAGAGGTGGAGTATTAGGGTATAGAATTTTTATCTGGACCTTGAAGTACGTTGGTATTTCTTTTGCCTACTTCCTTCTCCTTTTCGTTGTCGCCTGGTTTGCGTTTAATTCCAGGAAAGCGTTTAAGTCGATCTACAGCTATTTCCATGAACGATTAGGCTACTCTTCCTCAAAATCATTGATCAGTGTTTTAAGGAACTACTATATTTTCGGCCAGATCCTGATAGACAAAATGGCCATGCTGGCTGGGTTTCAGCATCGGTTCACGTTCAATTTTGAAGGGGAGGAGTACCTGAGACAAATGCAGCATGGCGGATTGCTGGTCAGCGCACATATAGGGAACTGGGAGATTGCAGGAAACTTGCTGAACCGGCTCGACAAACGGGTACATATTATCCTGTACGATGCCGAACACCAGCAAATCAACAACTACCTGAAGGAGATCATGAAAAAACGGAATGTCCATTTTATCATTATCCGGGAGGACTTCAGTCACCTGAAGGAGATCGGGCAAGCTTTTGCTGCCGGAGATATCATTGCAATGCATGGCGACAGGTTTATTGAGGGAAATAAAACGATTTCACTTGATTTTTTAGGGAAACCCGCTCGTTTTCCCATCGGACCGGTGAACCTGGCAGCACGGTTCAACGTACCAGTCTCCTTTGTGTTTGCTGTCAAAGAAAGTCGATCGCACTACCACTTCTTTGCTACCCCACTCTACCAGATTGAATTCACCCGTAATCTCCAAAAACGGGAACAGCTCCTGCGGGAAGCGCTCACAATTTATACCCGAAAATTTGAAGAGGTCCTCCGCAGGTTTCCATTGCAATGGTTCAACTATTACGAATTCTGGCATGCCGAAACCGGCGCCTCCACCTGAACCTGAAGGTATGAACAGAAAGAAGTTACTCCTCGTTTCAGCTAACCGGTTCGCGGTTCCCTACCCGGTTTACCCGCTAGGTATTTCCTACCTGCTTTCCTACCTGCAAAGCCGGATGAAAAATATTGAAATACAGGTTCTTGACCTGAATTTATATAATGATAGCGAGTTCATCGCTTATCTGAAACATTACAAGCCTGACTTCACCGGCGTTTCGTTGCGGAATGTGGACGATGTGAGTTCGCTTTCCAAAGAGTTTTTTCTGACAGGGTACAAAGAGACCATTAACATTATCCGTAACACCCTTCCGCAAACAACCATTATTATCGGAGGATCGGCCTTTTCAATTTTTCCGGCCGAACTTTTTTCCTTCTTTAAAACCGATTTCGGCATCTTTGGAGAGGGGGAAGAGAGCCTTTTCAAGCTTTTAAACAGTATCCTTGAAGGAAATCCGGATTATTCGATCGAGGGCCTTGTCTATCAAAAAGAGAGTCAGACGGTAGTCAACCCCAGGAGTCAATACCTTCACTCCCTCGATGTCTCTTTTTCAGATGACCTGTCACAGTTTTACTGGGAGAAAAGCGGGATGATGAACCTGCAGACAAAAAGAGGATGCCCCTATGATTGCATTTATTGTACCTATCCATTGATTGAAGGAAGAAAAGTAAGGACACTGGACTCCGATAAAATCGTGGAAAGCATTAAGGATCTTTATTTTAACAAACAGATCAACTATATCTTTTTTACCGATTCGGTTTTTAATATCGATCGGAAGTTCAACTATGAACTGGCAACTAAAATCCTGAAATCAGGAGTAAATATTCACTGGGGAGCTTATTTCTCACCTCATAATACTACGCTGGAAGAACTGCGTCTTTTCGCTGAATCGGGACTTACGCACATCGAATTCGGGACGGAGTCCCTTTCTGACCAAACCCTCAAACGGTACCGGAAACATTTTTCAGTTAATGAGATCGTAGATGTGTCGGATATGTGCAATGAAATTGGAATTTATTTTGCTCATTTTCTGATACTCGGAGGATACGGAGAGACCGAAGAAAGCATCAATGAGGGCTTTGAAAACTCTAAACGGATCGAAAACTCCGTATTTTTCCCGTATGTTGGCATGCGGATCTATCCAGGTACATTTTTATACAAAGTGGCTCTTGCCGACCACTATATCGATCCGGAAGAGGATTTGATTGAACCGGTCTATTATCTTGCGAAGAATATCGATTATAGTAGTTTGAAGGATCGGGCAGAAAAGACGGGCAAACGTTGGGTGTTCCCAGACGAAGATGTAGTGACCTTCATGAAAAGGATGAGAAAACGCAACCGGAAAGGATCTTTATGGCATCATTTGAAGAAGTAACTATTCCCCAGAAGCCACCGATGGTAATGGTTGACAAGTTGATCAGGGCAGACGGAGGCATTGTGGAAACAACCTTGATGGTAACGGAAGAAAATGTCTTTTGTGATAATGGCATCTTTACAGAAGCAGGACTGATAGAGAACATGGCTCAGACAGCCGCAGCAGGTGTAGGATCCAAAACCGGTCTATCGGGCAAAGAACCTCCGATAGGTTTTATCGGAGGAATCAGGAATTTGAAAATCCTGCGTTATCCGGCTTCCGGAGATGAACTTCAGACAAGAATTACGCTGGAGCATGAAGTATTCGGTGCATCTGTCGTTTACGGAGAGGTATTCCATAACCAAGAGCTGATTGCATCGTGCCAGCTTAAGATATTTTTACAAGAATAAATTCCTTATTTTCGCACAAATATTCAAATTTGAACCGATGACAGAAGAAAAATTTGATTACCAGTACAAAGATCCTGAACACGGACATTACAGGGAACTCTTCTATTCTTTTGATAAGGATGGAAATTACAATAAAAAGGTTCGGTTTCATGATGACTCCGACAAAGCATTCATTGAGCAATTCTGGGATTTCCAGATAGATCGGATCGAGGAAGCCCGCCAGTTGGTATTATCGGGGCAAAAGAGCCCTGTTTATTACTACATGGAAAAAACTCTCAGAG
>JAFGNY010000119.1 GCA_016926765.1 Bacteroidales bacterium
AGATTTGTTTGGGTTCACGGAATACAGCTTCCGCACTGCCGCACATCGTCACGAGTTTTTTCCCAAGCACATCTCCGATTCCCGGGATCAGGCAAAGAGCTATTTGATAACGTAGCATCGTTGATCTTTTAATCCATTTATCGGGTTAAGGGTAAAAAAGTAATACCCAGTTTTCCACAATTTTGTCAGCAAGGCAACTTCGACGGTTAATTTTGTATGGATGGAAAACCTGACAAAGATCCCAAGCGTTCTGGTTTGTCCTCTCGACTGGGGGATCGGACACGCGACCCGCAGCGTTCCCGTGA
The DNA here is from genome assembly GCA_016926765.1 of Bacteroidales bacterium. Taxonomy (GTDB): domain Bacteria; phylum Bacteroidota; class Bacteroidia; order Bacteroidales; family FEN-979; genus QYOJ01. The sequence goes on from JAFGNY010000119.1 coordinate 306, forward strand.
TCCGCCATTTTCTCGAGCATGGCTTCCGTGTGGTGATAGCAGCCGACCGGAGGCCATTGGCTTTTTTACGTCTTGAATTCCCCGATCTTGAGTTTGTCCGGTTCCCGGGAACGCATATCACCTATCCGCAGGGATCATTGATGCTCCTGAAACTGTTTTTCCAGGGTCCAAAACTGCTTTGGGGAATTTACCGGGAACACAAACAGCTCAGGAAACTGATTGCGGAGAAGAGGATTGACCTGGTATTTTCCGACAACCGATACGGATTATGGAGCAAGGAGATCCTTTCGGTTTTCATGACCCACCAGTTACGGATCAACGTGCCCGGGTCACTGAATCTCTTCACCCCTCTGTTGCAGCGGCTGAACTACACGATCATCCAGCGCTACACGGAATGTTGGGTTCCCGACTTCGAGAATCACAAAGGGCTTGCGGGAGAACTTTCCCATCCTGCCCGTCTCCCGAACCATCTCCATTACATTGGAACCCTCTCACGGTTTTCAGGAGCCAGGCATCAGGCTGCTCTATACGAAGTGCCTCCGTTTGAGATCCTGATCCTCCTCTCCGGCCCCGAACCTCAGAGGACGATCCTGGAAGAGGCCCTGCTGGGACAGCTTCAGCATACCGATCTCAAAACAGTCGTTGTGCGGGGGATCACAGAGCGCAGGGAGGAGCGGAAGTTCTCAGAACATATCCGGATCTTCTCGCACCTTGAATCAGAGATCCTGCAGGAATATCTCAGAAAGGCGCTTGTGGTGATCTGCCGTTCGGGTTATTCAAGCATCATGGACATCGCTGCCATGGGAAAAAAAGCCATCTTCATCCCCACCCCTGGCCAGACCGAACAGGAGTACCTGGCACGGTACCTCAAGTCAAAAAAGATCTACTTCTCCATGTCCCAGAAGGAGTTTGACCTGATCTATGCCCTCGAGATGTCGAAAAATTATCCGGGAATGGTGCTCGAAAACGACTATAAACTACTGAAAGAGAGGATCGAAAAATTGGGATTGGGGAAAGAAGATAGGAGATAGGAGATCCCCATCATTCCTCATTCCCATTCTCACCCTCCCACCTGCCTGCTTCTCACCACAAAATAAATCCCCGCCAGCACAAACGGGATACTGAGGAGTTGCCCCATGTTGAGGGCCATGGTAGCTTCGAACCCTACCTGTGGTTCTTTCAGGAATTCGATGAAAAACCGTACACCGAAGACCAGGATAAGAAACATGCCGAAGATATATCCGGGTTCGGGTTGACCATTTTTACGGTAATAGTACCAGATCAAGTAGAAAAAAATGAAAAGGTAGGAAAGCGCTTCATAGATCTGGGTGGGATGCCTTGGTTCCAAAGCTTCAGCCGGATTGGAGGCCCGGATGAAGAGAAATCCCCAGGGAAGAGTGGTCACATGCCCGAAGATCTCCGAGTTCATGAGATTTCCGAGTCGAATCAGGCATCCTGCGAGAGCAACCACAATCACCACATGGTCAATGACCCAGAGAAAGGGTTTTTTCTTCACGTAGGAGAAGATGATCAGGGCGATGATAATCCCGATACCAGCTCCGTGACTAGCAAGACCGCCTTCCCAAACGGCGAAGATCTTCATTGGGTGCACCAGGTAATAATCCGGCTCATAAAAGAAACAATGGCCGAGCCTGGCGCCGATGATCGTTCCGATGATCATATAGGTGGTGAGGGAATCCAGTAGTTTGATCGGCACCCCTTCCTTTTTGAACATTTTCTGAAGGATGAGATAGCCGAATACAAAGCCGAGTGCAAACAGCACCCCATACCATCGAACGGCAAGACTTCCGAGGCGAAAGATCTCCGGATCAGGGTTCCAGGTAATGAAAGTAAGAATTTGGTTCATTGGTTTAAGTTTAAATACCGGATGCCGTATTATGCTTCGATTCTGATCTGGCTTCCGGTATCCGGCATCAGGGATCTACTTCCCCTGAAACTGCATCCGCTGCATAAACGACGAATCAAGTTTAGTCGCTAATTCTGTCTGTCCGTTGTTCTGGGCAACACGTCCAAGGTCTCTCAGAACGCTCAGGGCTGTTCGCATATCCTGTTCGTAATAAACCTGTTCGGAAGCGGCAACCGAATTATAGAAATCGAGTTCCTGTCCGTATGTTTCAGCCAGCCGTTCCAGGATCATGTCTCCCTTTTCCGTTTCACCCACCTGGTAATAGAGTTCAGCATAGGGGATCATATAGAGGTCCCAGGGAAATTTACTTTGCGGGAAATACTCCAGGTAGCTGTCCATCAATGCTTTCGTTTCCTCTTTTTTTCCAAGTACCATCATTCCTTTTGCAGTTCTCAGAAAGTTGGTCTTTGGCCTGATGGCGTTGTTAAAGCTTTCGGGATCGACATAGACATGAGGATCGTTCAGGTTTCCCCAGGCGGATTTATTCAGAAGGATATCCGTAGAGGCAATGGGGTCGACGGTCCCCAGTCCGGCAATGTACTCATCCTGGTAGGCGCGTACCGGCATGAATTTATAGACAAATCCAGTCACAAAGCACATGGAATCCATGCTGAACACATGACTTACACTCGAAGGTGCAGCGAAATAGAGGGGCCGGGTGAAATTGGTCGAAGCGATCAGATCGAGCAGCATCACGTCATTCTTATAGAGCTGGTTGGATCGGATTGTCCAGTAGACCGTATCCACCATCCGGTCGATAAGTTCGGGAGGCACAATGCCATATTTCAGGCAGTTCTCCTTGTTGACGGTTAACTTGACCTTCTTTGCCGGGAAAAATTTGATCTTCTGTCCATTCTGAAGAGTCAAGTAGGTTTGGGGACTCGGACTCCGGATCCATCCAATCAAATCTTTGAGCTCTACATAGTCATTAAATCCGACATTATAATAAGGCAGGATATCATTGGTTCCCGGCCGGTAATCCTTTTGTGGCAGCGTAAATGGGATCGGTTCCGACACGTACATCTTTTTGTATAGCTGGTCGATGTACCAGGCTCCGGAAGCCAGCATCAGGTTGACCACCCGAACGTCGGTACGAATCCCTTCCACCTCCTGATCGTACCAGAGCGGGAAGGTATCGTTATCGCCATTGGTAAATAAAATTGCCTGCGGATCGCAGGAATTCAGGTAATCGGCCGCAAAATCCCGGCAGGCATACTTCCCTGAGCGGTCGTGGTCGTCCCAGTTTTGTTGCGCCATCAATCCGGGCACGAGTACCATGGTAACCGCAAAGACGACACCGATAGAGAGCTTTTCATTGACTTTTTTACTCATCCACTGGATCAGCTGGATCACCCCGATGCCAATCCAAATGGCAAAGGCGTAGAATGAGGCGGCATAGGCATAATCCCGTTCACGCGGTTCGTAGGGTTGCTGGTTCAGGTAGACCAGGATGGCTAGTCCGGTCATAAGAAAGATGGATGCCACCACGATGGTGTCTTTGTAATCCTTTTTTAGATGAAAGAGAAAACCGATGATCCCCAGGATCAGAGGCAGAAAGAAGTAGGTGTTGTGAGCCCGGTTCTGCATCGTGTCGGGCAGATTGGTCTGGTCGTGTCCCAGCCGCATCTTGTCAATGAAAGGGATCCCCGAAATCCAGTTGCCGTTGGCAGGCCCTCCAAAACCCTGAATATCATTCTGACGGCCGGCGAAATTCCACATGAAATAGCGGATATACATATGGCCGATCTGGTAAGAGAAAAAGTATTTCAGATTTTCTCCAAAGGTCGGTCTGTTCCGGGTCTCCGTCTTTCCATCCTGTCCGGTTATGGTAACAGGCCTTCCCTCTCCTCCCCAGCTTTTGTAAAATGCTTCAGAGCCTTTTCTGGCACGGCTCCACATCCGGGGGAAAATGGTGGTAAATCGCTCGTCAAATACGGGAATGGTCCCATTGCGATCGTCAATAATGATATAGTTTCCTGACGTGTCATCGCGTCGGTAAACCGGTGAACCATCATCGTAATCAACAATCGGTGCATTCCAGTAAGCTCCATAGGCAATCGGCCAGTCCCCGTATTGTTCCCGGTTCAGGTAGGAGAGCATGCTGATGGCATCTTTCGGGGCATTTTCATTGATCGGGGTATCTGCGTTAGCACGGATGATCAGCATAACAAACGAGGAGTATCCGATCAGGATAAAGGTGATCCCCAGGATGACGGTATTCCAGATCACCTTCTGTTTTTTTCTTGTGTACCAGAGTCCCCATACGATCAATCCAATCAGTAACAGGAAATAGAAGATAGTCCCTGAATTGAAGGGCAATCCGAATCCGTTCACGAAAAGCAGTTCAAACTTGGCTGAGAGTTTCACCACCCAGGGGATGATGATAAACATGATAAACGCGAGGATAAAGATGGAGATGATTGCCGTATAGACAATGCCCCAGCGGGTGGTTTTGAATTTCTTGAAATAATAGACAAAGGCAACGGCCGGAATAGCCAGCAAATTCAGCATGTGGACACCCACAGAGAGGCCAATGGTGAATGCCAGCAGGATCAACCACCGGTATGCGTGTTTTTCATCTGCCTGCTCTTCCCATTTCAGGATGATCCAGAAAGCCAGGGCTGTCATCATGGACGACATGGCATAAACCTCTCCTTCCACTGCCGAGAACCAGAACGTATCACTAAAGGTATAGGCAAGAGATCCGATGAAAGCGGCAGCAAAGATGGTGTACATTTTCCCTGAAGTCATTTCCCCGTCAGGTGCAACCAGTTTTTTAGCCAGCATAGTGATGGACCAGAAGAGAAAAAGAATGGTAAGACTGCTGCTGAGAGCTGACATGATGTTGACCATCATCGCAACGTGGGAAGTGTCTCCGAACGCAAAGAGAGAAAAGAACCTTCCGAACAACTGAAACGTAGGGGCTCCGGGAGGGTGACCCACCTGAAGCTTATAGGCAGTGGCGATATATTCTCCGCAATCCCACCAACTGGCAGTGGGTTCGATGGTCAGAAGGTAAACAACAGAGGCTATGACAAATACAGCCCAGCCGAAGATTCTGTTGAGTTTTTTATAATTTTCCATGGAATAGGGATTGATTCAATTACTTATACGGCCACGAAAGTACAAAAAATACCTGCTTGATCCGAAGTTGCATATTATTTCAGGATTTATTACTTTTGCCGCCTGAAGTCAGACCTGTTTATTTAAACCCTCTACCTTCATACTTCCCGTTCTAACTTCTGACTTCTGACTTGGTATTGACCCATGGTGTAATGGTAGCACAAGAGATTTTGGTTCTCTCGGTCTAGGTTCGAGCCCTGGTGGGTCAACTCAAAGTACGATTGATTCGATTTACGATTTACGATTTTTTCTCGTCCTTCGTACAACCTCCACATTTCATTTTCTATTCTTCATGCGCCTTTTCCTTTGAAGAGCGTTTACATTAATCTGTCCAATAGTTGTCTGAGCGGGTTTTTTATAAGTTGTCTTGCCATCTCATTATGTTAGGCAAACTTTTTGCCTTCTCCTATCCCGCCGATGTTTACATTACAAAAAATGCCGATTTCGAATGGATTAATCAAAGTGGATGGACCCTGCTTGCAATGAAACGGATCTTCCCGACAAGGTTCACGTTTTTCTGCAACATCTGGTTTTTTCTCCTTTGTTTTTCTGCATCTCTTGCATTACTTTTATCATGTCAAAACCAACTCATCATGAAACAACACCTGCTTTCTCTTATACTGACGATGGCACTTATGTTCATCTTTTCAGTGACTACGTCCACATCCCAGGAACCTCCTCCACCTCCTCCCCCGGGAAGCCATGGAGAAACAGGTAATCAGGATCCAAGAGGCGCGCCCATCGATGGCGGCCTGGGAATTTTACTTGCGCTTGGAGCCGGCTACGGCGGATATAAGTTCTACCGTATGAAACGGAAAGAGAAGGAGGATGCAAAGGAACTGAAAACTGAGAATTGAAGATATTTAAATCTTGAATCCAACTTTTTTCATCTTCGACAGTCATTGAATTATCTGCATATAAAAAAGATTCTTATGGAACGATTTTGGTTTTTGTCAATAGTAGCAAGCCTGTCGGCCTTCCACTTCCCTGCTGCAGCACAAAACTACGCCCTGGAGTTTGACGGGACAGAAGATTATATTTCCTTCTCCTCTGCTCCCTCTTCTGTCCAAACTGTGGAATGCTGGGTGTACCCGTCCACAAACAATCAAAAACTCTTTCAACTCAATGCCTCCTGCTATGTTGAGATCATCTCAGGGACATTAACGGCCACTGGGTTTACAGATTCTACCCTTTTTGTAAATGGCCTGAGTGGCGTAACGGGTGTTGCGCAAGGCGTCTGGTCACATATTGCCATCACAACAGCTACAAGGATCAACGCAAGTGCCTTTGAACTGGGCCGGATCGGCACCGGATACCTGAACGGAAAACTGGACGAAGTCAGACTCTGGAGCGATGTCCGAAAAGAAACTGAGATCATTGAATATATGTGTCAAACACTCAACGGGAATGAAAACGGTCTTGTGGCACATTATCAGTTCAATGAAACAATAGGAAGCGTATTAACTGATAACACTTCAAATGATTTCGATGGAACGCTACAATTCATGGAAAATGAAGACTGGGTCGATAGCGAAGCCTTCACAACCTGGACAGGTTCCACCAGTTCCGACTGGGCCGTTGCCTCCAACTGGACCGATAGTGTTCCTGATTTTAATGACAACACCGGGATTCCGTCAACCGGAAATTCTCCTTCAATTACTGCCAACATAGAAACCAACCTGCTTGTTGTAGATTCTGCCGCTACACTTGATTTCAGTTACTCCGGCTCCCATACCATACACGGTAACGTATTCAATATCGGGACTACCAACCTCAACCCGGGCACCCACCTGACCATCACCGGATCCCTGTTTATGCTACATACTTCACATTTGAATATTAAACCTTTGGCTGATTTAACCATTGGTCAAAATCTCTATACAAGGATCCTGGGTTTAGATGGAACGCTGACCATCGAATCGAATAATACAGGGACCGGATCGCTGATTGTTAATGGTTCTTCAACAGGCAATGTCACTACACAACGCTATATACCAGCTGCAACCTGGACAACATGGGATGACGGCTGGCATCTTATTTCATCGCCAGTTCCAGATTATCCTATCCAGGATAATTTTACTGTTTCTCCTGCAGATGAATACGATTTTTATGCCTGGAGTGAACCT
>JAFGNY010000014.1 GCA_016926765.1 Bacteroidales bacterium
AACGGAATGTCATCTTTTTGTCCGGCCAATGCCAGCAGCTGGGCGTTTGAGAGTTTTACTTCGGCAACAGGAAGAATTCCCTGATGAAGGGTGGGGAAGAGAGTGATTTCACCAATGCCAGTTTTTCCGGCCTGAAGGGAAGAAAGTACATCTTGTACGTTATTCCCGATCGAGGAGATGATTCCGATCCCGGTGATATAGATGTGTCTGGGCATAGTGTTCAGGCTGACTAAGAACAGGCAAAGGTAAAAGAAAAAACCTCAGGAACCAGGATTCAGAAGTAAAAGCAGGTGAGTTACCGGCTTATAAGAATCAACGAGTGGTTTGTATTCCTGTATTGGTTGTAAAGGAGAATCTGACGAAGGGGATTCACAGGTTGGTTATTGAACTTCACTGCCGCTGGTATGTACTGATGTTTCAGGATATTGGCTGCCAGCCACACTGCAAAGCCCGTTGATGTATAATATTCCCCGCACAAGTGCTTGTACCAGATCTGTTGTTGATTGCTGAAAATCCCGGATCCAAGCTGATCATAGACCGTATCGAACAGGATGTCCCCGTTATACCCCAGTATCACTGCATCCAGTTGACTTACTGTCAGATTGTTAACCGATAAAAAGGTGGAAATTTCCTGTTCAGTAATCCGTAAATTTTTCGGGCGGAAAAATGTCTTTACATCTCTGAGAACGCCGTAATCCCCTGGTGAATGTCTGTCCCTCAGAAGAAAAAATGCTGATCCTTCTCCTGCAAGCGCACCAGGTGTCTGATAAGAGAGCAGTTTCAGGTTGTTTACAGGTTGCATTTTCCAGTGACCTGCTCTCCGGGTGATCAGCAGGTGATTATCCGTCATTTCATCGATCCCTCCGACCAGTGCGGTTTTTATAACCTTTTCTTCACACTGCAGCAAGGCATCCTGCAGAGCACTTTCGAAGGAAAAGGATCGATGAACGTATGTCGTATTGTAGTTGTGGCATTGCAGGGTGATAGCTATTTGTGAGCTGATGGTGTTATAAGTCGACTGAATAAAAGGTGTCGGATTCATCAGCTGTTCACCGGCATTCATGCTGGTCAGGATTTTCTCGGTATCTTCCACTGATCCAAGTCCAGTACCGGTGATGATGGCATCCGGCATCTGGCATCCGGCGTCAGCCATAGCAATTTTAGCTGACGTGATTCCCATTTTGATCAGTTTGCTCATGCGCCGGGCTGCGAGCGGGTGGATATACTCCTTGTAATTGGGGTTGATGACCTGAAGGAAATCGGCTGTATACTCCATCACGTCGGGAAGGAACAGGGCAGGGTCTGTTGTATGTTGCGGGGAGATGAGTCCGATACCGTTGATATATGCAGCCACTTGGGATTATTTCGTGTTAATCTGTTGATTTTCTGAAAATAAGAGAAGTGTTGTTCCCGCCAAACCCGAACGAGTTGGACATAACCAGGGAAACATCGGTATTTTTCCTGAGTTCAGTAACAGGAGTGAAGTGTAGTTCAGGCATCGGGGTTTTAAGGTTCAGGTTGGGAAGAATCATACGATGGGTAAGGCAGAGAATCGAGAGGATCGCTTCAGCCGAACCTGCTGCGCTCGTCATGTGACCAGTGAATGGTTTTGTTGAACTGACAAACGGAATCTTCTCGCCGAAAAGCCGTTCAATCGCCAGCCCTTCAGCAATATCATTGTTGTCAGTCCCGGTACCATGCGCATTGATATAATCGATTGCAGATGGATCTAATCCGCTGACATTCAGAGCTCTTTCCATTGCAAGTAGGGCGCCTTTCCCGTCAGGAGTGGAAGCGGTCTGATGGTAGGCTTCACACGCATTTCCATACCCCGCCAACTCAGCAAAGATTTCCCGGTCTCCTTCTCTGGCAGCCTCCTCCGATTCAAGGATCAGATAGGCAGCTCCCTCTCCGAGGGTAATTCCGTTGCGGTTGGCATCAAATGGCCGACAGGGCATCTTATCGAGGATTTTCAGAGCGGAAAAGCCATTCACATGAAAGCTTGTAAGCGCTTCAGTTCCTCCTGCGACTACTCTGTCGAGACGGCCACGCCGGATCATTCTGGCGCCCAGGAGGATGGCATTGGCTGCAGAGGAACATGCGGTACTTATTGTGGTGAGATAATCACGGATATTAAGGATATTGGCAATCCTTTCCGTGCTGTCGGCGCAGTCATAGACATCGATGTACTGATTTTTGGAATTGTTGGTCAGGAAATCATTAAAATAGAGCTCGCACCTGTCCATTCCACCTACGGTAGTAGCGGAGATCAGTCCGGTCTTCAGGCGCGGAAGCCGGTCGAGCCGGGCATGCTGAAATGCTTCTCCCGCTGCAATCATCCCCAGCAGGGTATTGCGTGAGTAATTGGAAGGATCAGTCAACCGGGCGATGTCAAGAAGATCCTGGTTACTATAGGGCACCTCTGCAAAAGGAAATTCATCTTGATGAGGTGAATTCAGATGTTTGAGAGTTCCTATTCCGGATCTGGATGCAAGAAGCGACTCGATGGTTTCAGGCAGGTTCTTCCCGATACTGGAAAGGATGCCGATTCCGGTAATCACTACCTGTTTGGCCATTCATCAGGGTTTTTGATGCTCTGTGATGTAATCGGCCATTGTTCTGATTGAGTGGAATATCTTTTTTCCGTCTTTGGGATCTTCAATTTTCAGTCCGTAGTTTTTTTCAAGAAGAACGATCAGTTCAAGTGCATCAATCGAATCAAGTCCGAGACCTTCTCCAAATAAAGGAGAGTCAGCGTCAATATCTTCAGGAGCGATGTCTTCCAGGTTTAATTGTTCAATAACTTCCCGTTTCAGTTTCTCAATTAATTCTTCCATAACTGGCTTATCACATTATTTTATATAATTCATTCATAGTCTCTTCAGAGAAAGGGAGTGCTCCTCCGGATTTCTCTTTAGAATAATCTGTTGCAGCTGGTTCAACAGCCATCAGAAAAGCATCAAACTGCTCTTTCAGTAATTCTACCCATCCTGTCAGGCAAACATCCACCTGTTTTTCCAAAAACAGATGATGCACATAGCTGAATAACTGTCTGCTGTCAAATCTTTCCGAAATCAAGAGGGCATTTTCCCCCTTCAGTTGGTGCCGGATACAAATCTCCCCTATCATGATATTTGGCAGCGTATAGACAAATACTGACGGGCTTGGAAAGTACTGTGAACGGTCATGAATACTTTGTTGATGCACTAAATCAGTATCCAGGCTGCCGCTCGAATTTGAAAGAACGATTCCTACCCGGTTTTTGTTGTACCGGTTGAGATCGATCTTCTGGCAAATCAGTTCTGCAGAGATGAATCCAAGCTTACTGAGGGAATCCATCTTGTAAAATTTTGGATACCCTAAGTTTAATCTTTTAAAGAACGGTTTTATAAACTCCGCAAAAGTAATAAAATTTTCCTCATGATATTCGGTCGTTCCATCAACCGTTATCCGGTTCAGTTTTATACGTGTATAGGCAGAGATGACCTGGTTCATGGTTGCTCTTTTTCAAACAGAATGGATGCATTGCAGCCTCCGAACCCGGAAGCGCTCTTGAGGCAACTTTTCATCGCTTTCTTTTCATTGCAGGCCGTAACACGGATGGGCTCGGGCACTCCCAGTGACTCAAACCCTGCTGTTTTAATCAGTAACTCTTCCCTGAGGGCTTGCACGGAAGCTACGGATTCGATCAGCCCGGCTGCCCCCATGGTATGTCCCCAGAATCCTTTGAAGCTGTTCACCGGAACTTCAAGCAGTCCTGCCGATGCGATCGCTTTCGACTCCATTTCGTCATTGAACCGTGTAGCTGTTCCATGGGCGTTGATAAAGCCGATATCCCCGGGAAGGATTTTCGCTTCTTTCATGGTATTCCGGATAGCCATACCAAGCTCTTCGCCGGTTCTCGAAGGACCTGAAATATGATTTGCATCGTTGGTGGTGGCCGCTCCTTTGATCGTGACAGAATGGGCTGTTCCGGTTCCTGCCGAGGTAGTCAGTACCATCGTTCCCACTCCTTCGCCAAGTGAAAGTCCGTCACGCTGGGCATCAAAAGGACGACAGGGAGAAGGACTCAGAGACTGAAACGATTGAAAGCCTGAAATTACAAACTCTGAGAGAATGTCACCACCGCAGACCACAGCCTGGTCATATAACCCGGATCCCAGGTATCTGTAAGCTGTTATTAATGCAATGACCCCTGAAATACAGGCATTTGAAATCACGACGGGGGGAGTGGAAAAACCGAAGAAATTGTCTACAATCCGTGCAAGTTCCCACAAATAGATGCGTTGAGGAGGAAAAAGTGCACCATTTTCCTCCTCCAGCAAATCGATATTCCCTTTCGTTGTCGAGAGGATAAAAAGTGTTTTTTGATCCCGGTAATCCAATGGAAGCCCGATTATGGCTTCATGGATAGAGAGGATGAAGAGTTTCTCAAGACGTGTAAAATCTGCTGAGCTGGATCTCGGATGATATTCTTTCAGAAGGCTTTGAAAAAGTTCTTCCAGCAAATCCGTATCGACCAGGGAGAGAGGAACAGGGGAGGGATAGAGGTGAGAGTCAGAGGTCATCCGGATGCCAATCCGTCCGATCTTCAACGCATCCATATTCGCAAGGGTAGTGGTACCGAGAGAGGTGATGATGTTGTCACTGGCGATATAGACTGGTCTCATTGCCTCTGATCAGATTAATCCCCAATGCTTTTTCCATCCGAGAAAGAACGGAGGAGAGGTCAGGAGGAGTTCTCCTTCAGGTGTAAGAAA
>JAFGNY010000120.1 GCA_016926765.1 Bacteroidales bacterium
AAAAAAACAAAAACAACAGGGGAATGGTATACAACCAAAAATCAAGTCCGGTTCGCAAACCCTACATCATCAAAAACAAACGGAAGTAAACAGCCAGGGATTATTCATACCAATCAGACAAAGGGAATCCGGATTCTCAGCGGTTTATTTTGCGACGCCATTTTTGTATTTCGTTTTTTCGACCGGGACTCCCGTTTCATCGTATTCAATCCAGATACCCTCTTTGTTCCCATTGAGATAGTTTCCGACAATCTTTGGTTTCCCATTTCGGTAATACTCTTTATATTCTCCGTTCATTTCATTGTTCTTAAAAAATGTAACAGTGGCAATGGTGTCGTTATCGTAATAGGTCTTATTGGAACCCTCAAATAACCCGTTTTGGTAAAAATAGGAAGCCACTAGTTTGCCTTCCGGACTATACCACCTTGCCGGCCCATGTTTTTGGTCTTCTTTGTAGAAGGCCTCTTCCTGGATTTTTCCGGTGTTGTAAAATGTCCGGTACAAACCGGTAAGCTTTCCGTTATCGTAGTGCTGTTCCTTGACAACGATAGCCGAATGTGGACTATATATCAGCATTAGTCCGTCGGGCTTATTGTTCTTGTAGTGCTCAACATTAGTGATTTTTCCTCTCCGGTCAAATTGCAGTGTCAATCCGTTCCGCTGGCCCTTCTGATAGGTTTCAACCCGGAACAGGATGTTGTTGGACAAATAGGTTTCCCAGGTTCCGTCTTTCAATCCGTTTATATAGTTGCCCAGAGTGGATAACTCCCCATTCCTCTCTTCCCAGAAGCCCGTTTTTAATCCGTTTTCGTCTACCTGATTTTTATTGCCGGAAACCTCATATGGATTGGCATCCTGAGCAATAACCCCCGCTGATCCGAGCAGTAAAACAATGATCATCCAAATTGCATGTGTTTTCATAACGTATACTTTAAAGAATGGAAACAAATCTGTTCAGGCAAAGGTAAGAAAAGGAGTACACATCATTCACCTGGCCGGGCGATTAAATCAAATGGTTCGGCACCGGTGATGATCACCCGCCCAAATGATCCCGGTGAGAAATGTTGAGCCTCCTCAACAGGAATCAAGACCTCCTGATCAACCTCAGGCGAATCTCCCTCTGATCTGGCTATCCAAAATTTTCCCTCCCGCCGGTCGATCAGGACGGTCATTTCACTTCCAACCTTGTTTAGATTATGGTTCAATGATATAGATTCCTGAATAGTCAGCAATTCATTCTTTCGTTCCAGGATCGTTTTCTCCGGAATAGTATGTCGAAGAGAGTAAGCCGGCGTGTTTTCTTCATGCGAATAACCAAATATTCCGACTCGTTCAAACTGCATCTCCATGAGGAACCGGCACAATTCCCTGAAATGGGACTCCTTTTCACCCGGATAACCGGTGATAAAGGTGGTGCGAATCGTCACACCTGGTAGTTTTTCCCTGATCGTATCCAGAAGGCGACGGGTCCCGTTGCTGTCGATACCCCGCTTCATCGATTTCAACAGAGGATCGCTGATGTGCTGCAATGGGATGTCGATGTATTTGCATATCGTGGGGTATTCACGCATCACATCGATCAGCTCATGGGGAAATGCATGCGGGTGCGTATAATGTAGCCGGATCCACTGCATTTCAGATGTTTCGGCTATACGGCGCATGAGAGTGGCAATCTCCTTCCTGCCATATAAATCGATGCCGTAATACGTTGTGTCCTGTGAGATCAAAATCAACTCTTTCACCCCTTGCTGCCTCAGTGACCCTGCTTCCGATACGATCTCTTCCATTGAACGGGAACGGTGTTGACCCCGAATAGAAGGAATAGCACAAAAGGAACAGGTCCGGTCACACCCCTCGGCAATTTTCAGGTAAGCATAGTGCGACGGTGTGGTCAGCCTCCGGGAAGGGAACAAAGGATAGCGGCTTTCTCCATCAAGAAATCGGACTATTTCAGGTATCTGATCAACCCCGAAAATGGCATCTGCTTCCGGGATCTCCTGTTTCAGTTCCTGACGATACCGTTGTGCCAGACACCCCATCACGATCAGTTGACGTACTTCTCCCCTATTTTTCGCCTGGGTATACTCAAGAATGGTTTGCACAGACTCTTCCCTGGCATCCGCAATAAACCCACAGGTATTGATGATTACAGCATCCAGAAGCAATCCGGTAGCGGGTTCAAATGTGACCTGAAATTCATTGAATTCAAGTTGCCGGATTAACTCCTCACTGTCGACAAGGGTTTTGGCACAACCAAGGGAGATCACTCCAATATGCCGGGGTTGTCTGGTAGCAGACGATATCATGTCAACTGGAAAAGAGACTATCAACGAACACCTGACGGTTGAATACCTGAAGGTCCTCCTTCCCTTCCCCGATGCCAATGTATTTAACAGGAATCTTGAACTGATCGGAGATCCCAAGGACCACACCTCCCTTTGCTGTGCCATCCAGTTTGGTAATGGCCAGGGCGTTAACCTCTGTAGCTGCAGTAAACTGACGGGCCTGCTCAAAGGCATTTTGTCCGGTCGACGCATCCAGGATCAGGAGAATTTCATGCGGACCATCGGGAACCAGTTTTTGTACCACTTTCCTGATCTTCGCCAACTCATTCATCAGGTTGATCTTGTTATGCAAACGACCAGCCGTATCTATAATTACCACATCAGAATTATTCGTAATCGATTGCTTGACAGTATCATACGCTACGGATGCCGGATCTGTACCCATCCCGTGTGTCACAATCGGAACCCCGACCCGTTGCGCCCAGATGGTGAGCTGATCTACCGCTGCTGCCCGAAAGGTATCTGCCGCACCAAGGAGTACTGATTTTCCGGCTTGCCGAAATTGATACGCCAGTTTTCCAATGGTAGTGGTTTTTCCAACACCATTGACCCCAACGACCATAATGATGTAAGGCTTTTTCCCTTCTGGCAGGACAAACCCGGTAAAATCAACCGTCGCATTCTCCTGAAGCAGTTCAACAATCTCCTCTTTCAATAACTGATGCAGCTCTTCTGTCCCAATGTATTTGTCGGACGCCACCCTCTGCTGAATCCGGTCAATGATCCGCAACGTGGTTTCAACGCCAACATCAGAAGTGACCAAAATCTCTTCAAGTTCATCCAGAATGGAATCATCAACCCGGGATTTACCAATGATGGCTTTGGAAATTCTGGAAAAAAGAGAGCGCTTTGTCTTCTCAAGTCCCTTGTCAAGATCTCTTTTTTTTTCTCCCGAAAACAGCGAAAATAGTGCCATGACACCCGATTTTATGCATTATCATGAATAAAAAAAGCTTTTTTCCAGGGAAAAAAGCTCTCTATACGGAAAACAATCCCGGTCAGATCTCTTTAGCAGCAATGTACTCCTTGATCTTTTCGTTGGGGATCATGGCCTCTTTAAAGGTATAAGCGCCGGTTTTGGGGGATTTCACCATTTTTATCACCTTGGTGAGATCTTTTGTGGCCACGCCTTTGAAGGCGGCAACTACTTTCTTTGCCATGGTTCAGGGGTTTATTTGATTTCCTTGTGAACAGTCATTTTTTTCAGATAGGGATTGTACTTCTTCAGTTCCATCCGCTCCGGTGTATTCTTTTTGCTTTTCGTAGTAATGTATCGTGAAATACCAGGAACTCCGCTGGTTTTCTGTTCGGTACACTCCAGAATCACCTGAATCCGTTGATCTTTCGTTTTTTTCGCCATCGTTGGATCTCCTTTGTCATTTTAAGGACCGCAAAAGTAAATATTTTCAGCGACTTTGCAAAGGAAAGTCAAAATTTATTTATTTTCGGCCAGATAACCATAGGGTGAATAATCAAACCAACGATAACCCGACAGGTTGGGGTATGGTTCGTCAACCATCCGGAAAGTACTATGGGCACATGGGAAACATACATCAGGGGGTTTAAAACTCATTTACAGCTTGAACAATCGGTTTCGGCACACACCCTGAGTGCCTATCTTTCGGATGCCCAAAAACTGATTCGTTTTATCGATCTTCAAAAAACCAGTATTGCCCCCTCGGAGGTTGATACGGAATTTCTTCAGCGATTTCTCCGATGGATTGCAGAGGAGGGAATGACATCGCGAACCCAGGCACGGATCATCTCGGGATTGCGATCTTTGTTTCATTACCTGTTACTGGAAAACCTGATAGAACAGGATCCCACCGCTTTGCTGGATGCACCCCGGATAGGCCGGAAATTGCCGGTGGTATTGAGTATTGGAGAGGTGGAAAAAATCATTGGGGCCATTGACCTGAGCAAACCTGAAGGAGAACGTAATAAGGCCATGTTGGAAACACTGTATGGATGCGGACTCCGTGTATCAGAACTGGTAGATCTCCGGATTTCATCCCTGCATTTTGACGAAGGATTTGTGCGGATAATAGGCAAAGGGAACAAGGAGAGGTTGGTGCCTGTTGGCAGAGTGGCCCGGAATGAGATCACACGGTATATCCGGAATTCACGTCAAAGTCAGGTGGTTCAAAAAGGGTGTGAGGATATCGTATTTCTAAACAGGAGAGGAGGAACATTGTCACGGGTCATGATTTTTACCATTATCAAAAATCTTGTCGCCCAGGCAGGCATACGGAAAATAGTCAGTCCGCACACATTCCGTCACTCCTTTGCCACCCATCTGGTTGAAGGAGGCGCAGATTTGAGGGCTGTGCAGGAGATGCTGGGACACGAATCCATTACCACAACAGAGATCTATACCCACCTGGATCGGGAATATTTGCGCAGTACGATCATTCAGTACCATCCCAGGGAGAAGAAACCATCAGGAAAAGGGTGAATCGGGCTCCTTTGCCATATGGTTGTAGACCATTTTATCCATAAATTTTGGAAAAAACTTGTTCAGCAACACCGTCAGCTTCCCCTGTGAGGTCAGGATAATCCTATCTTTCCGTCTTTCAACAGCTTTTAAGATATGATGCGCCACCTCCTCCGCCGGCATCAGTTTATCCTCGTTTCGGGGAGACTCTCCCTGCTGACGGCCGTCTGCAGCGAGGGCTGTCTTCCGGATATTGGAGGCGGTGAAACCAGGACATGCAATCAGGACGTGCAGCCCTTTTTTCATGTTCTCAATCCTGACCACTTCCAGAAAACCCTGTAATGCAAATTTTGAGGCCGAATACCCTGTTCTTCCGGGCAATCCTTTATATCCGGCTACTGATGATATTCCAACAAGAGACCCTTGGCTTTGCAGCAGGTGGGGTAAGGCAAACTTGGTACAGTACACCATTCCCCAAAAATTGATGGCCATTACTCTGCGCAGTACATCCAAACTGGCATCAGCAAGAAGGGCGCGCATGGAAATCCCGGCATTGTTGATCAGCACATCAATCCCACCAAACCGTTCCACCGATTGGCGGATCAGATGCTGACAATCAGATTCAAGAGAGACATCCGTTTTTACAGCCAGAATATCGGTTGTATATGGTTGTAGTGTTGAAAAAGTGGTTTGCAGGCTCTCTTCGTTCATATCGGCCAGTACCACTCTGG
>JAFGNY010000121.1 GCA_016926765.1 Bacteroidales bacterium
AAATGAAGCGAATATGAAAGCTATACCGAACCTAAACCGAAGGGAAAATCGCGCATCCCATTTCTTGTCCGCTTGTCCGCTTGTCCGCTTGTCCGCTCGTCCGCTTGTCCGCTCGTCCGCTTGTCCGCTTGTCCGCCTGTTACCGGGGGGTTCTCCACAACATCAGCGCGGCGATCACGGCAAAAAAGATGTTGGGCAACCAAACGGCCAGTATAGGCGGAATACTTCCGAAGATGCCGAAAACAGCCGCAATCTGCATAAAGAGGATATAGATAAATGTGAGGGCGAGTCCAAATCCCAGATGATAGCCAATCCCTCCCCGTACTTTCCTTGAAGAAACAGCCACACCGATCAGTGTGAGAATGATGGTGGCAAAAGGATGGGCAATACGCTCGTACCGCTTCACCTGGTAATGGATCACATCAGGATCACCGCGAAGGAGCTTCTTATCAATGACTTCGTTGAGTTTCACGTACCCCAGCACCTTGATCTCCTCAACATCTTCGATGAAGTCAGAGGGCTTGATGGGCAACAGGGTATCTAACTTGACTCCTTTCGTGATGGATTCTTCCAACCCGTTGATCTCCCGGATATAGTAACTGTCAATGGTCCATCTCTCCGTAAGGGTATCAAAGGTGATCTTATTCCCTGAAAGCTTGAACTTCAGGGTTTGTCCCTCATACTCCTCCAGGGTAAATTTCCAGCCCACTTGGTTTCTCAGGTTGAAATTCTCCATATAAATAAAGGTGCCCGGACTGATCTGTTTATGGACATTCATGTCGCTGTACTTGGGTTGATCCCTGATATATTTGTTTTCAAACACAAACATGGTCTGGTTTGTATGGGGGATGATAAAATTGGCCAACAGAAAAGAGAGTGTTCCGAGGATCAGGGCAGAGATGATAAAGGGGACCAGCATCCTCCAGAAGCTGATCCCGCTGCTCAGGATGGCGATGATCTCGCTGCGGGAGGCCATCCGGGAGGTGAAAAAGATGACAGCGATGAAGGTGAGCAGGTAGCTGAATAGATTGATGAAATAGGGGATGAAGTTCAGGTAGTAATCGAAGATGATCTCTCCCAACGGGGCGTCATTCTTCAGGAAATCATCGATTTTCTCTGAGATATCGAATACAATGACGATAAAGATCAGCAGCAGAAGGGTAAAGAAAAACGTACCCAGGAACTTTTTGATAATATAGAGGTCGATGGTCCGCATCAGTAAATCTCCATCATCAGGCGTTTTCCGTTCTGGCCCGCAGGAAGCCATCCGGTTTTCAGGGAAACATACAATTCATACCGTCCAGGAGTTTCCGGTGTGACAATGTGTAGGACGGTATCATAACCGGTAACCGGTAATTCGATAGAAGTGATCTCAGGTCCCGGCTGTTCACTGGCAATGCGTTTTTTGCCCTGATGGATCGAATAAACCAAAAAAGTCGGCTGATCCGGATTCCGGTCAAATCGCACCGTGTGATCCTCCGGGTTCAACAAGGTAACAGGGAGGTCAAGCTCCTGTCCTGTCTGAAACCGTAGAGGTTCAGTGGTTACGACAACAGGAATGGTGGAATACGAAGAGAAATCATGGATAAAAGAATAACAGAGGCTGTCGCCTGAAGGAAACTTCAGTGCCTGCTGGCCAGGCATGTTCCGCCAGAAGTTGTTGTCAACGACCATGACGGTTTTACCCTGAAATGCCCGGATGAGATCATTCCAGTAATTAAACTGTGTTGCATGATTGTCATAGTCACACACATCGAAAGCCAGCCGACCGGTATAATAGATATATTTCGATGCGTTTTGATACGAGTTCAGAAAGAGAACCGGATGATCCCCCGCTTTCTTTGCAATGGTATCGGCCCATTCTCCCTCCCTTTGAAATTCGGTCAGGTTGACAAGTTTCCTCGGGAGATGTAAAAAATCATGGATGATGTAAATTCTGAATGCAAAGATCAGCACGATACTGATCGCTGCCAACGGATACACAATTCTCAGGAGACGTTTTCTATTGGCTAACGACCTGATGGTAAGAACCATCATGGGAATGAAGGCCGGGAGAGTCCAGTTAGGCTCAATCCGTCCCCGGAACGAATAGAGCAGAAAGAAGAGCAGGATTCCGATGGCTGTGAATTTCAGGGAACGGTCAAACGGCGATTCGGTTTTAAATGAGAAGGTCATCCAAAAGAAGAATATCGCCATCAAAGGACCGTAGATCCCCAATTGCCCGATGATGTATTCGCCGAAGTAGGCCAGAAAGTCATGCTCATGGATATTCCGGTCTACCAGATGGTAACGGATCGTTGGGAAATCATAATAGAATTGCCAGAGAATATGGGGAAGAAACAGGATGACTCCGGTCACGATGGCAAGATAAAAACGTTTCCGGGTGAGTAACTTGAAGTTACTTAGCATGGTGAAGATGATCACCAGGATTCCATTGTATTTACTGTAGATTAGTCCTGCCATCGCGAGGCCCAGCAGGAGCGCCCAGGCCACATTCTCTTTCTCCAGAAACCGCTGGTAAAAAAGAAAGAACAGGGCAGTAAAAAGCAACAACGGTCCGTCGGGAGCCGCCAGGAATCCCCCTGCGTTGGCAATGAGCGTCGAAAACAGCAAAGCGGCAAATAAAAGCCAGTTTTTCGTATTCGATATCCTGGCAATCAGAAATACCGTGAGGGTGCTGGTCAGGACAAACAAAATCCTGACGCCGGCTGCGTTGTGAAGGAGGGAGTAGCCTGATTTAATCAGGAATGCTACCATCGGGGGATGCTCGTAAAATCCCCAGGTCAGATGTTCCCCGTACATCCAGAACAATGCCTCGTCGTCCATCAATCCGGAAAGAGATGCCTGAAGCATGTTGATAATAAACCAAATACCCAGAATGAGCCATAGGCCCACATCACGACGTGATGTGTTCTCGTCCAATGTCTTAATGTGTTCTGTCATAGTTAATTTATAACCTTTGCATCAGTTGAACCACCATTTTTTCTTTCCAGCTCCGGAAATTTCCTTCACGGATCTGTTTCCGGGATTCCCGCATCAGCCACATATAAAACCCGAGGTTGTGTGTGGTGGCAATCATTGCTGCCAGCATCTCCTTAGAAATGAAAAGATGCCTTAGAAAAGCCCGTGAGTATTCCGTGTCGGTGAAGATCTCTCCTTCCGGATCCAGGGGAGAGAAATCGTCCCGCCACTTTTCGTTTTTTATATTCAGGATTCCCTGACGTGTAAAAAGCATCCCGTTTCGCCCGTTTCGCGTCGGGATCACGCAATCAAACATGTCGACCCCCAGAGCGATGGATTCCAGGATATTAGCGGGAGTCCCAACCCCCATCAGGTACCTGGGCATATCAGCCGGCAGGATCCGGGTCACTGCCTCTGTCATCTCATACATCACCGGCGCCGGTTCTCCAACCGATAATCCGCCGATAGCATTTCCTTCCGCACCACAGGAGGCGATGAACCCGGCCGACTGTTCACGGAGTTCTTTGTAAACACTTCCCTGAACGATGGGAAACAGGCTTTGGGTATAGCCATGCGGACAAGCAGTTTCCCCGAACCGGCTGATACAGCGCTTGAGCCAACGGTGGGTTCGCTTCATCGATTTCGTGGCGTAATCATAGTCACAAGGGTAGGGGGTACATTCATCAAATGCCATGATGATATCTGCTCCGAGAGCGCGCTGAATATCGATAGCCGATTCAGGGGTGAAGGTGTGTTTTGATCCGTCGATGTGGGATTGAAAGACGACGCCATCCTCCTTGAATTTACGCATGTCGGCTAATGAATAAACCTGGTAGCCACCACTATCGGTCAACACAGGTTTACTCCAGCCATTGAACCGGTGGATCCCTCCGGCTGCCGAGACAATATCCGCACCCGGGCGTAAGTAAAGATGATACGTGTTGGAGAGCATGATCTGGGCCTTGACATCCTCCCGAAGCTGCTTGATATGAAGGGCTTTGACTGCTCCGGCAGTCCCGACAGGCATAAAAAAGGGGGATTCAATGGTTCCGTGACCGGTCTCCAGCAAACCGGCACGGGCTGAAGTTCCGGGATCGTTATGAGTGATGGTAAAGGTCATGAATTGCGATGGATCTTCTCTCTGAATGTGCTGAAAGTACGGATATTAATGGTTGTCGCAATTTTTTGACAAAGGTAGTTTTTATTTTAGGATAATGAATAAATTTGCCATCTCCACCTGTTAAATCTTGTTAAATGCCAGATGAACTAATTCATGCCGATCCGGTGCTCCTGTCTCTCTTTATTCTCTTCGGATTTTCCTTCCTGGTGCAAATGGTCTATTACTGGGGGATCTTTCTGAAAGTCGGCAAAAGGCATAAGCTACGAGGCATGAGGCATAAGGCATCAGGCATCCGTGAAGAGGTATCTCCGACAATCGACAATCAACAATCGACAATCGACAATCCACCCGGGGTTTCAGTTGTCATCTGTGCACACAATGAATTTCATCACCTCTCAAATTCATTGCCCCAATTTTTAGAACAGGACTATCTGCTGTATGAAGTCGTGGTGGTGGATCATGCGTCCGACGATGACACTCCATTGCTCCTGGCGGATCTCGCTGACAGGTACAAGCACCTGAAAGTGATTACTATTCAACGCGATCTCAACTTTTTCAGCGGCAAAAAATTCCCGCTTTCCATCGGGATCAAATCAGCCAGCTATGAACTGATTCTTCTCACGGATGCCGATTGCCGTCCGGCCGGAAATCAATGGGTAAGGCTGATGCAGGAGGCGTTTTCTGACGACAAGGAGATCGTCCTTGGCTATGGAGCGTATGAAAAACGTAAAGGCATCTTGAATGCGCTGATCCGTTACGATACCCTGCAGGTGGCTATTCAGTATCTCTCTTTTGCGATGGCCGGGATGCCCTACATGGGAGTAGGACGGAATCTGGCTTACCGAAAAAGACTCTTTTATCAGCAGAAAGGATTTATCTCACATTACAGGATCGCTAGTGGGGATGACGACCTTTTCATCAACCAGGTAGCTCACCGGAAGAACACCGGCGTCCAGATCAATCCCGGAGCCTTTACCTATTCCGAACCGAAAACATCAGCGGGAAAGTGGTTCACCCAGAAGAGACGCCATCTCACCACAAGCTCTCACTATCGCTTCCTGCATAAGATTCTGCTCGGGCTGTACAGTGCTGCGCAACTGGCTTTTTGGATCCTTCTGACCCTGTTATTGATATGGAAATTCGCCTGGATAGTGGTTTTAAGTGTACTTTTGCTGAAATGGGTTAGCCAATACATTGTTTTTGGCAGATGTATGAAGCAACTTCAGGAGAAGCAACTGATCCCCTGGATCCCTCTGCTGGATTGGATGATCCTATTGATACAGGTATTGATCGCCGGAACCAATCTCATTACCAGGCCTCAGAAATGGAAGTAGTATCCCATCTTACCGAAAAAGCGCAGCGTGATTACAAACTGGTCATTGAAGCCCGTGAAAACGGAGACCAGAAAGCCTATACCGAGTTGCTGAACAACTACAGGGATTCTCTTTACTTCCTGCTGCTGAAGATGACCAACAACCCCACCGATGCGGAAGACCTCACCATCGAGGCCTTTGGCAAGGCATTCAGCAAGCTCGACCAGTATTCATCCGACTATGCCTTCAGCACCTGGCTTTTCAAGATTGCGGCTAACAACTGCATCGACTTCCTTCGTAAATCCAAACGAATTGTCTTTGCTGATAATCCGGGCGACGAAAAGGATGAGAGAAAAGATTCTACTGCCGAGATGATAGCTACCACGCTTGACCCGGAAGAGAGGGTGATCGAAAAGCAGAAGATCAAGCTGATGAGGGAAGTGGTGGAAAAGCTGAAACCACATTACCGTAACCTGATTGAACTTCGTTATTTCAAAGAGTGGTCATACGAAGAGATTGCAATGGAACTCGACCTTCCGCTTGGAACGGTAAAAGCCCAGCTCTTCCGCAGCCGGGAATTCCTCTACCAGATCCTGAAGCACGCGGAGGAGAAAATCTAAAAAGCGCACTGCGCATAGCGCACTCCCTTCTACAACACTACTATTTTCTTCACGGTAGCGCTTTTCCCTGATAAGAAGCGAAGCACATAGTTTCCTCTGCTAATTCCTTCAAGTTTCAGGCTGACCGATCTCATTCCGCTTGCCTCTTTTTCTAAGATCACTTTTCCTGTTTCATCCAGCATTTCGATCTTCATGAACTTGAACGGTTTTGAAAACTGTACGGTCAGGATACCATGAACAGGATTAGGCATGACAGTTATTTCATGGCGTCCCTTGTTTTCATGGATGGCGCCGATAACCGAATTGTTGGCTGTGATCAGCCAGAGGTCGGGATCGAAGAGCACGGAATCGGCCTGGAAGGGAATGATGATGTTGAACACCTCGCCGGAGAAGCTGTTCTCCAGGCGCAGGCTGGTGTCGGCCTCGCTGTTTTTCACCCGGATGGGCAGGGGGAGTTGGAAGAAGGAGACGGAGGGATGGGATTGTGTCTGGTCGATCTGCAGGGTGAGCGTATCGCCTGTCTGTTCCCAGTGGATCTGGTAAGAGGGGAATCCCTGGCCGGTGTACCAG